>JAQGJF010000740.1 GCA_028290765.1 Tardiphaga sp. | reverse complement strand
CGACACCGCCGTCACGAAGCTGCTGGTCAATTCGGCGCATGACCCATGAGCATTGACGCCCTGTCGTTGCGCGGAATCTTGCTGGCCGTGATGCTGGTCGGCTGCGTTGCACCGATCGGCGCGCGGGCGGATGGCCTGGGGAACGGCTTCGTGTTCCTGGACGAGATCGATCCGACCATCATCCAGGACATGCGCTACGCCGGCATCAACAACTTCACGGGTAGGCCGCTGCCGGGCTATCGATCCGCACGATGTGTCGTCAAGTCGGCGGTCGCCGCCGCCCTCAAGCAGGTCCAGGCCGATCTGGCTGCAAGCCACCTGTCGCTTAAAATGTTCGATTGTTACCGGCCGATACGCGCCGTTCAGGCGATGGTCCGATGGGTCGGCGACGGCAGCATCGGCGGGGACAAGAGCTACTTTCCGCGCACGCAGAAATCCGCGCTCATCCAGCAGGGCTACATCGCATCCCGTTCGGGCCACTCGAACGGCACGGTGGTCGACCTCGGCCTGGTGGATGTCACGGCCGCGGCGGAGGCCGCCGATGCGGTGGGCGGCAACGGGCCCTGTATCGCCGGCAACAATGCCCGGGCGCCCAACGAGGCCGACATGGGAACGAGTTTCGATTGCTTCGATCCGAAAAGCGCGACCATCAACGGCGGACTGACCCGCCCACAGCAGCAGCATCGCGCCGCGCTCGTCGTCGCGATGGTCCGGCACGGCTTTGCCAATTATAGCCGCGAATGGTGGCATTTTTCATTTCGCGGCGGATCATCCGGCGCGTTCGACTTCGATATTCCGGCGAGGCCGAAACCATAACGCTATCCGGCTGCCGGTGCCGGCCGCCCGCGCATCCGGCCGGCTTACTTGCCCGCACTCGGCTTCAATCGACAGAAGTCTCGGCGTGTCCGAGCGTAAACCATTCTGCTCCTGCCGCGCGCCAACGACGCCAATGCGGTATTCCGCAAATTTTATACACTGTGAACCGGTTCACAGTGTGAGTGCCGCCCTGCGGTCTAGGATTCTGGCGGTGGAGAATGGGACATGAAAACAGCAGCTTTCCGGAAGATAGATATCGTCGTGCTGGTGGGACTGTCGCTGATGGCGCTGATGATTGTGACGCTCGGGGCACGGCTCGTACATGCGCAGCCATCTGCATCTTCCAGCCTTGGTTCCGGCTGGACATGCCAAAAGCTGCCTTATATCGAGATCTGCGACCGCGCGGTTTGAGCAAAGCCGCTTAAGGCAGACTGGATGAGCCAACAGGTCCGGCCTTTGGCCGGCCCGATGATAAATTCCGCGACATCCGGGTTCTTTGTTTACTCCCGCATATCGCGGCTCCGGAACGCCGAAACATCGGCTTTCGCCAGAGACTTCATTCCTTGAACAGAATCTGTTCGAGCAGGTCGAGCCGCTCAATTCGAATGATGCCGCCATCGATGGAGAGAATGCGTTTGGCTTGAAAGCGCTTCAGCATCATCGTCACCCACTGTCGGGTCGATCCGACCATGGCCGCTATCTGGTCATGCGTGATCTTGTGATTGATGACGATCGTGTCTCCGTCGGCAACTCCGTAAAGTTCCGACAGGTTCATCACATACTGTGCCAGCCGCTCGATGACCGAGCGCGTGCCGAGCATCTGTGCCATCGACGAATAGCATTTTCCCTTTGCGACCAGGCCGTCGATGAGCGCGCGGGCGAAATTCGGCATCTTCGTCAGAAGCCTGTCGAGCGTACCGCTTGTCAATACCGTGATCCGGCACTCGTCGATGGCGAGGCCGGACCAGATGTGCACGCCTCCGCCGGAAACTTCCGGTCCGCCGATGAAATGGCCGGGGGTCCAATAGGCGAGGGTGATTTCTCGTCCTGACGGCGCGGTGTAGTAGACCCGGACCTGTCCACTCTCGATGATGAAGATGCCATCATGCTGGTCGCCTTGTCTGAAGACAATCTCTCCCTGCCGAACGACGATCTGCCGCCCGAGCTCGCGAAGCTGCGCCTTTTCCGCCGCGGACAGTCGATTGAGGAAATGCGCGCCGATGTTGAGCTCTTCGATGGTCTCGCTCATGAACAGCGCGGAAGTGTCGCCGGCATTGGTCTCCAGGAGGGCCGCTCGCGTGCCCCGCATCGGCGCCGGTCCCCGCGATTGGGCGCCGTGCCAATCCGCAGGTATCGCCAGATCCGGAGAACCGAAATAGGTGCCTTTTCGACTTTCGGGAAGCGCCTTGTCCGTCGTCATTGCCGCCTTCACGTGAGCCAAATCGGCTGTTGATGGAGGCAGCTAATGGCGCGACGAACCTAAAGTCTAGCCTTTTGAGCGCGTCGAAAATGAATTGGCAAACATCCTGCGCGAAACATCGGACGCCGAAACATTTGGCCTGAGAAACACGGCGCCGGAACAAAAATATTGCAGATGTCGTTTGTGACGGTGCGAAGTGGCTGCAGGCGTCGAGGTTGATTCATGTCGCAGAGCAGTTCGGCTTCCGTTGCCGCAATTAATTGCTTCAGTCCACGGCGGCTTCGATCCGCGCACGCAGCCGCTTGATATCGCCAATTGCGGTACGCTCGAGCATCAGGTCGCGCGCGAGACCCAAGGCCTTCATTTCACAGGCAGCGCGGATCCTGGGATCCTCGATCGATTCGAGATCCTCGACATGCGCGAGGCCGAGTATGCGACGCACCATCTTGGCGCCTGCAAAGCCGACGCTGTCGGCGAAGATCCGCGCCATGGTAACGGCGCGATGCTTTTCCAGCGCCGCTGCGCCGGCCGGATCGGCGAACAGCTCGGCTACAAATGCATCGCCGGTCGCGGATTGGCGCCACAGCGCGAGGAACTTGGTCTCGAACC
>JAQGJF010000721.1 GCA_028290765.1 Tardiphaga sp. | reverse complement strand
TGTACAGATAGACGGCGTGGTAGGAGTTCTCGGCTTCCTGGTTGATGTAGGGTTCGTTCGGGAACTTGGCCTTCCACTTGGCCACGAAGGCCTTGCTCTGCGGCGTGTCGACTTCTTCGACATAGTTCACCGTCGCATACATGTTGGCGAGGCTCGGCGGCTTGAAGCGCTTGTGCTCATAACCCTGGCCGACATTGACCGAGCTGCCCATCGGGATCTTCAAATTGGCGGCGGCGGCCTGTTCGTAATAGGAAGCCTGCGCGGTGCCGACCAAAAGCGTGATCAGCACATCGGGTTTCACTTTCTGGATGTTCTGGATGGTCTGCGAAAACTGCGAAACGCCGAGCGGGATGAATTCCTCGCCGACCATCTCGCCGCCGTTCTGCTTGACGATCATGCGAACCCATTCGGCCGAGATCTGGCCGAAATTGTAGTCGGCGGCGATGGTGTAGACCTTCTTGCCGTATTTCTCCATCATCCAGGGAATCAGAGTGGAGAATTGCTGTTCCGGGACCGCGCCGGTGACGACCATGTGGCCGTCGCAAACGCCGCCCTCGTACTGGTTGTTGTAGAATACAAAACCGTCGAGCTGATCGACGATCGGGCGGTAGGCCTCGCGCGAGGCGCTGGAGAAGCCGGCGAACACCACATTGGCCTTGTCGCGCTGCAGCACGCGGCGCATGAATTCCTGGTAGCGCGTGTTGTCGGACTGGGTGTCGTAGATGATCAGTTCGAGCTTGCGCCCGGCGACGCCGCCGGCCGCATTGATTTCATCGGCGGCGAGCTGGATGCCATGCACCTTTCCGATCGTCGCCAGCGCGAAGTCGCCGGACTGGTCTTCCAGCACGCCGAACTTGATCGGGTCCGCCGCATAGGCCGAGCCTGCCGCAAGCAAGCCGACTCCGATGAGGGACGCGATACGCGACCCCCTCGCAATAACTTCCAACATGTGACTCTCCTTTGTTGAGGTTTATTCGGCGAGTCTTCTCCTCGGATGCAATTCGCCGTGTTCTTGTCCGTCTGTCGAGCGGACCAAGTCCTTGCAGAGCTCTTCCATGGTCTGACGCGTCTTCATGCAACGACGGCGAAGCAGCTCGTAGGCTTCCTCGTCGTCGACACCGTGAACCGACATGGTTCGAATGATGGCCTTGACCACATCCCGCCGGCCGCGGCGGCGCCGCGCCTGGTCTTCCAGCAGCGCTTCCAGATGCCGGTGGCGGCGATACTCGTTGACGCCGACAAACAGCGCCGGATAGACGGCCGAGCCGTGGATCGGCTTGCGGATGAAGGAGGTGGCGCCAGCCCGCATCAGCGCCTTGAGGCGGCTCGGCGCACTGACGCCGAGCAGGCCGATCACCGGCGCCGGCGGCAGGTGGCCGACCGTGCTCAGGGGAAGCACGGCGACGTCGCCGATGTCGCCGTCGATGAAGATGATGTCTCGCTCAGGCTGTAGCGTCGACAGATCGATCGCCGTGACGGTTTCGACGATGTCGGCCGGATCGGTGCCGACCCCGAGCCGGGACAAGGCCGCCGTCAGCGCATCGAACGACGCGGCCCGGTCCGTCACCAGGATGGCGCGGCCGCCGCTGAAATTCTGGAGCAGCCTCGGCTCGGTCATGACACCAGCCTCAACATGGGAAACGGGGCGGCTTCGAACCGTCCGGAGTTGTGCACGAGGTAGGGATCGGGTTGCATTGGTGCGTGGGCTTCGCTGACGAGATCGAATTTCGCCGCGCGATTGGAGCGGCCGATCCGCGGCGTCAGATAAGCGTGGAAGGTCGGCTCGTCGATCCACACCTTGCCCTGCGGTGCGTTGAGTTGCTGGTGGACGAGGTGGGCCTTGATCGCGCGGGGGTCGTCGGTACCGGCGGCGGCCGCGCTGCGCGCCAGGAGCCACACCGCGTTGTAGGAAGCTTCGGCGTCCGCGGACGCCGTCGGTCCCTCGGTAAAGCGGGCCTGATAGGCGCCAAGGAACCGGAGGTTCTCCGCAGACTGGATCGAACAGAAATACACGCTCGAGCTCAGATGCCCGTCGACGGCCTCGTCGCCGATGGCTTCGAGTTCGGGCTCCGACAGCGAGCAACTGGCGACCGGAATCTCCCGCGCCTGGTCGATGCCGCGGGCGCGGCAGGCGGCGCGGAAGGCGCGGAAGAATTGATAGGCCGAGGTGCCGATCAGGGTCAGGAATACGAAGGACGGGCGCGCGGCGATGATCGCCTCGATCGCCTGGTCGAAATCGGTTTCGCCGACCGCGAAATAGCGCTCGGCCAGCACCGAGCCGCCGCGCGCGGTCACGCTCTCGCGCAGGATGCGGTTGTTCTCCCAGGCCCAGATGTAGTTCGAGCCGACGCAGAAGGCGCGGTGGCCGTGATGCGCCAGCAGGTATTCGACCAGCGGCAGTACGTGCTGGTTCGGCGCCGCGCCGGTGTAGACGACGTTGCTGGAACTCTCGAAACCTTCGTAATGCGACGGATACCACAACAGCGCGTCGTGCTTTTCGAACAGCGGGATGACTTCCTTGCGCGCCGACGATGTGTAGCAGCCCACCACGTGGCGGATGTTGCGTTTCAACAGGGCCGAAGCGTGCGCCGAATATTGGCTGAGGTCGCCGCCGGGATTGCAGATCGTCGGTTCGATCCGGATGCCGAGACCGGACCCATTGACTTCCTCGGCGGCCAGCAGCGCGCCGTTCAGCATCGATCGCGCGACGAGCTCATAGGAGCCCGTCGACGAGAACAGAAAACCGACCTGGAGATCCTGGAGCGCCATGCGTCGCACCCAATGCATCAAGCCCGCTTGTTCGGGCCCCGGCGAACGCTGCCGCAAAAAAGGAATGTGCAAAGTGGGTGGCGCCGTTCGGGCATCCTTGCCCAGCGCTTGGCGTGAAGGCTCTCTCGGGATCACAATCCTGTCAAGGAATATTTGGCGCTGACGGATGATTTCGAGAATGAGTCGATCCGGAAGGCAGTGACCCGGTGTTTTCTAAGCAGCTTGTGCAATTTGTGAGCGCGATCCGATCAAGGATGCAGCAGCGCTTGCGGTCGGCATCGTGGTGAGTGCACGGTTGCGGACGTTCGTTCGCTCGCAACCGAACCGCGCGAGACGGCGCGTCGGGTTGAAGCGGCGCGTTTGTCCCGCCCATGAAAATTGAAGCCGGCCGACCGCCATTTTGACGGCCGTCCTGGCGGCCAATTCTCGAATGCGAGATCTTGAATGCGACGCGGCTCCTGGCGTTAAATGATGCGGTAGGCGGCGGCGCCATGGAAGGAAAAAGAGGACGGTCATGAGCTCTATAAGGATCGCGGCATTGGCCGCCGTCGTCACGCTCTTGCCTGCGGTTGGCGCGATCGCCAAGCCGGTCACCCTGACCGCAGAAACCAATCTGAGGAAATTGCCCGGCACGGACGGCGAGGTTCTGATCCTGATGCCGAAGGGCACCACGGTCGAAGTCGGCAAGTGCACCAATGGCTGGTGCCAGGCTTCGGTGGACGGAAAAGATGGTTACGCCATCGCGCAAAACCTCGGGATGGCGCCGCGCCGGGCACCGCGCCCGCCCGAAATTGTCGAGGACGAAGTGGAGGAGTATGCGCCGCCCGTCGTCTATGGCCCGCCGGTGTATTATGGATACAGGCCGTACGGGTATTACGGCGGCTGGGGATACAGGGGCGGCTGGGGCCGGCGCTGGTAGGCGGCGCAGCCTCCCCTGTCGCGCGACCGTCTCGATCAAGTTGAAGGGCGCGGCGGCCATCGCAAAGCCAATATGCGCTGTTTTAGTTGCTGGCCCGTCCAATCAGACCTCCGACGCAAGATGAGAGGCTCGGCAATGGTTCCTCAAAATTCGATTGATGCGAAGCCCCGCAAGGTGCTGCTTTTCAGCGGCCATATGATCGACAGTCCGACCCGGCCGAGTCCCCGCTTTCCGGCGGACAAGGAGCCTATCGCCGCGAAAGCCATCGCGGATACGCTTGATCAGATCGCCGTTGAGCCCGGCGATCTCGCCATTTGCGGGGGCGCGTGTGGCGGCGACCTGCTGTTTGGCGAGGCTGCTCTGGCCCGACAATTGATCCTCGCGATTTGTCTTCCGTTTGAGGAAGACAAATTTCTGGTGGAATCCATCGATTTTGCCAATGCCGACTGGCGCTCGCGCTATTTTGCGGCGAAGTCGCGGGCCTCCTTTCACGTCGCGTCGGAAGAACTCGGTCCACTGAAGGCGGACGAGGACCCTTACGAGCGCAACAATTTGTGGATGCTGCAGGTGGCCATGAGCTTCGGCCCCGACAAGATCGATTTCATCTGTCTATGGAATGGAAAAGGCGGTGACGGGCCAGGCGGAACGCAGCACCTCATGCAAGAGGTTCAAAAAAGGGGCGGCCGGACGCATTGGCTGGACACGACGCGGCTGTGGACGTGAAAGCCGCTGGAAATGCCGGGCCTTGATGGCTGTTCAGGAGACCTTGGCGTCGCGTTTCGCTAGGGCAGGAATCTCTGGCACGGCTGCATGTCGACGAGCTATCAGTCGCGGGTTTGAACGACGACCTCGGTAAGCTCAGACAGCGGCAACCGAATCACAGCCGCCGCGTTTGGTCCCAAACGTTAGTCGTCTGTGAAGAATAGCCTTTTCAGGCCGCCCGGGTATTTGGCGGGGCGAAGAGCACGGCCAGGAAGAGGCGCAATAGCATCCTGAACCACCTGATCAGGCGGCGGAAGTTGTAGCCCGCGGCGGCGAGGACGGCGTTGTTGAAGTCGCCGTGGCGGTGGGCGAGATAGTTGCGGTCCAATCGGTGATCTTCCTTGAGATGGCCGA
>JAQGJF010000684.1 GCA_028290765.1 Tardiphaga sp. | reverse complement strand
GCGATGTTCGGCCTGTTCCAGGGCGGCATCGTGCCGAGCTACGCCATCATCGTGCGTGAATCAATGCCGGCCTCCGAGGCGGCCACCCGCGTCGGCCTGGTGATTTTGGCCTCCGTCGCCGGCATGTCGTTCGGCGGCTGGGTGTCTGGCGTGATCTTCGACGCCACCGGCTCCTACGCCGCGGCGTTCATGAACGGGCTCGGCTGGAACGCGCTCAACATCACCATCATGGCATCGCTGCTGCTGCGCGCGCGGCAGCGATTGGCGATGGCGTAGACAATAGCTCGAGTTCGTCATTGCGAGGAGCTCTTGCGACGAAGCAATCCAGCCTTGCTTTGTGGCCCTGGATTGCTTCGCTTCGCTCGCAATGACGGAGCAGCCGCTCACGCCACCTGCTTCGCCCAGATCGCGTTGCCGATCACCAGGCCGGCGAGGCAGGTCAGCAGCCCTGTAGCCCGGATGAGCGCAGCGACATCCGGGATGCAACGCATCGATAGGTCCGCCCCGGATATCGCTGCGCTCATCCGGGCTACGAGCTGCGTCACTTCGAGCAGCCGCTCACACCAACTGCTTCGCCCGGATCGCGTTGCCGATCACCAACCCGGCGAGGCAGGTCAGCAGCCCCAGTGCCGGCGGCGCGAACAGGGCTTCTTCCTGGAACAGGCCGTTGACCAGCACCACGAAGATTCCGAACGCAACGAACCCCTGGGTCAGGATGCCGGACCGGGCGTAAAGCCGCCACGTCTTCATCGCGATCATGAAATAGAACGCCAGCGGTACGAGGGCCGCGATTCCCATCTGATAGAGCAGCACGCCGACCGCGCTTTCGACCGCGCCGTCGACCGCGCCGGCCTGTTGCGCCGCGCTCCAGTCGATCGAGGCAAAGTTCTCCGAAAGATTGCCGCCGGCGCCCAGGCCGCGGCCGAAAGGCAGTTGCAGAAAACCGTTCCAGCCACCCATGAAGCCGATGACGTGATAGTCGCCGATCTGCAGGCCGACATAGAGTCCGATGGCCGCGTAAACCACAAGCCCGACCAATCCCACGCCCAGCGTCGCGACCGCGCCGATCAGCCGGGTCGCGATCCAGGCCGCGCACACGAACAGCACCATGATCAGCGCGCCCTTGACGCTGCAGAAGATCGCCAGCGGTATCGCGGCAATGGCCAGCAACGGGCGTTGCACCGAAAACAGGAACAGGACGAAAAAGCAGACGCCATAGGCGTAGCTGATGGCGCTCAGGGTCGGCCCGAACACGCGCAGGATGTTCGACAGGCCGAGCCCCTCGAGCAGCGGCGTGTTGAGGAAGCTGAAGCTGAAGCGGTCCTTCAGATCCACCAGCACCTGGCCGGTGGCGCGCATCTCCCGCTCCCAGGTGCCTGAATTGGTCGCCTTGATCTCGTCGAACCGCCAATAGGCATAGCCGTTGGTGATATCGAGCCAGAGATCCCGGAACGCCAGTTCGACGTAGCCGCACAGAAGGAACAGAACGGCGATCGCGACCAGGGTCGGCGTGATGCGAACTTCGAAGGACGCGGCGGTCAACAGCGACAGCTGAAACAAGAACAGCGGCAGCACGATGTTGCGCAGATAGATCGTGGCCGCGAGCCCGTTTTGCAGGAAGCCGATGATGAAATACAGCGCCACCACGCCGAACACGCCGGCGCTCCAGATCATCAGGCGATCGACCTGCGGCGCGTGGCTCCTTCGTCCCGTGACGTAAAGCGCCGATGTCACCAACCACATCACCGAGCAGTTGAGGAAATTGTATCCCTTGATGAACTCGAGCGCCGACGGATCGGCGATCACGGAGGACAGGATCGAGACAAACAGGTTCTGGAACAGCAGAACGAAAATCGCGATCGCCGGGGCGTAGCTCGGCACCGTGACGACGATGGCACAGGCCACCAGCGTGAGGGCAGCGATCGCCAGCGCCGGGCTGACACCGTGCAGCAGCGGCGCGAACGCGATCGATGCCGTGGCCAGCGCAAGCGTGAAGGCAACATCCTGAACGCGCTCGGAGACGACCGAATGCGGGTCCAACGACCCCGAATGCGGGATCTCCAGCGTGTCTCCGCGATGCATGGACCTGGCCCAGGGGCGGTGATCGCCTCCAAGATCGATAACGCGGAATTGGTAAGGAAGCGTTAACCAAGGTGGCGGGGGATCGCGCAGGGCGGCGCGAGCACAAAGGTTCGTCGTCCCGGCCTTGAACCGGGACGACGCGGGGTGGATGCTATTACCGCGACGGTGACGCTGCTGCTTTCAGTCCGGCCGACATCATGCCCGGAACGATCGAGGGCGCGGCGCGAGCGGCGTTGGGGCGATAGAGGCCGCGCTTGTCCGGGTGAGGCTTGAAAGCGTCGGTCAGCCCGACCACGGTCTCGGCGGCGCCGAGCGCCAGGAAGCCATCGGGCTCCATCACCTTGGCAAGCCGCTTGAACACGTTGATCTTGGTGTCCTGGTCGAAATAGATCAGGACGTTGCGGCAGAACACGATGTCGAAGGTGCCGAGATGGGCAAAATCCTGCAGCAAATTGAGCTGCCGGAACTGGGTCATGGCCCGGATGTCGGGATTGAGCTGCCACAACTCGCCGGTCTGCTTGAAATACTTGACCAGCATCTGGATCGGCAGCCCGCGCTGAACCTCGAACTGGCTGTAGACGCCGGCCTTGCATTTTTCGAGAACGCTTTGCGCCAGATCGGTGGCGATGATTTCGACCCGCCAGCCCGAAAGCTGAGCGCCCATTTCCTTCAGGCACATCGCGATCGAATACGGTTCCTGTCCGGTCGACGAGGCCGCGCACCAGATCCTCAAGCTGCGACGGCTCGCGCGCGACTGCAGCAGCTCCGGCATGATGGTATCGCGCAGATGATCGAACGGGAGCTTGTCGCGGAAGAAGAAGGTCTCGTTGGTGGTCATCGCCTCGACCACGTCGGATGCAAGCGCGGTCGACCCGTTCTTGATCTGGGCGACCAGTTCGTCGATGCCGGCGAGGCCAGCCTTGCGCGCCAGCGGGATCAGCCGGCTCTCGACCAGATATTGCTTGTCGGCGGACAGATCGAGGCCGGAACGATCCTTCAGGAACTTGCGCAGGTACTCATAATCCAAAGGCGTCACGACCGATCTCCCGAGAACAACCGAACCAGTTTCGGTGCGATCTGATTAAGTGGCAAAATGGCGGCGCAGATTCCGGCGTGCGCGGCGGCGCCGGGCATTCCCCACACCACGCTCGAGGCTTCATCCTGCGCGATGACATTGCCGCCGGCGGCGACGATGTCCTTGCCGCCGCGCATACCGTCCGATCCCATGCCGGTCAGCACGACGGCGAGAATTCCGTTCTGCCAGACGTCGATCGCGGAGGCGAACAGCGGGTCGACCGCGGGCTTGCAGAAATTGACCGGCGGCCCGTCGTCGAGCGCGATGGCGGCATTGGCGCCCTGGCGAACCACGCGCATGTGGCAGCCGCCGGGAGCGAGATAGATCTGGCCGGGCTTGATGATCTCGCCGTGAACGCCCTCATGGGCCGGCCGATGGCTCGAGCGGGCCAGATGCTCGGCGAGAATCGTCGTGAAAGTGGGCGGCATATGCTGCGTGATCAGCACCGGAAATTTGTCGATCACCGGGCCGATTTCGCTGACCAGCGACATCAGGGCCTGCGGACCGCCGGTCGACGAGCCGATCAGCAGCACCCGCGGGGCCGTCGACGTGAACGCACGCTTGACCACCGGCTGCGACGCTGCCGGTGCGGGCGCAACGGGCCGTGCGACCGGCGCGCGGCCAACGACCGGCGCCAGCGGCGGGCTGACCGGGGCGCGGCGTCGAACCTTGGCGCCGAGATGGCGGATCTTCTGCAGGAGGTCGTGCCGGAAGGTCTCCGCGGCGGCGAGTTCGCGCGTGCTTTCCGGTTTCGGGATGTAATCGGAGGCGCCGAGCGAGAGCGCCTTGAAGCTGATCTCGGCGTTGCGACGGGTCAGCGTCGAAGCCATGATGATGATCAGATTGGGCCGCTTTGCCAGCAGCTTGGGCAGCGCGGAAATGCCGTCGAGTTCCGGCATTTCGATGTCAAGCACGGCAATGTCGGGATTGACGCGCTCGAGCTGGTTGACCGCGTCGAGGCCAGTGCGCAGCGACGCCGCGACGACCATGTCGGGCTCGGCTTCGATCCAGCGCGAAATCAGGCCGCGAATGACGACCGAGTCGTCGACCACCATGACCCGCAACGGCTCATGACGGGTCGTATCCGGAGCGGAAGCACTTGCCACATCAACACTCATTACTCACCACACCAAACACAACGCAACATGAAGCGAACAGTTAATAAAACAATCCGGGCTCGACCGCCGAGCCCGCAAACGGCTTAGATCAATCCAACTTCATGGAACTTGGCGGTGACGATTTCCTTGTCGAACGGCTTCATGATGTATTCGTTAGCGCCGGCGTGGAGCGCGCGCGCGATATGGGCGACGTCGTTCTCGGTGGTGCAGAACACCACCTTGGGCACATCGCCACCGGGCATCCGGCGCAAATTGCGCAGGAATTCATAGCCGTCCATGACCGGCATGTTCCAGTCGAGCAGGACCGCATCGGGCAGGCCGTGCTTGCAGGCTTCCAGCGCTTTTTCACCGTCTTCGGCTTCGATGATCTGGAAATCCAGTCCTTCCAGGATCCGCCTTGCGACTTTTCGGATGACGCTCGAGTCATCAACAACCAGACATGTCTTCATTTTAGCCTCTTCTTTTCGAGATTCCGGATGGGTTGTTTCCATTCCGGATCGTGTTGCATCGCGCGGTTTTCTGACCTTATGCCACCAGCTTGTCGGGCGCGATTTCGAGAATGCGATCGACGTCGAGCACGACCATGAGCTGTCCTTCGAGCCGGTGAACGCCGTCGGCCATCTTGGTCAGCCGCGGATCGAGGTTGACCGGGTTAACCTCGCGGCTGTCGTCGGCGAGCTTGAGCACCTCGCCGATCGAATCGATCAAGAGGCCGTAGGACTCGCCGCGCAGGTCGACGCCCACCGCCATCGGCGGCTTGCCGTCTTCGTTCTTCGGCAGTCCGAGCCGGGCCCGCATGTCGATCGCGGTCACGATCCGGCCGCGCAGATTGAGCACGCCGGCGACGTCGCTCGACGACAGCGGCACCCGCGTCAGCCGCTCCGGCATGAACACGTCCTGCACCCGCGAGATCGGCATGCCGAACAATTGCCCGCCGATCATGGTGGTGACGTATTCGGTGATATTGCCCTCGGCGCTGACGAGTTTCGGCGCGGTGGGAGCATTGCTGGTCATGGTCGCGTCCTTCATGCTGTCTCGGTTCAAGCCGCTCGGTTCAGTTCGATGGTCTGTTCCTTCAGCGCGGCGATCAGGCCGGGCCGGTCGAACTTGGCGACATAATCATGGAAGCCGGCCTGCCGGCCGCGCTCGATCGCCGCCGGCGAGATCATCGCCGACAGCGCGATGATCGGCGTCGAAGCGAGCTTGCTATCGGCCCGGATCGTCTCGGCGAATTCGAAGCCGTTCATGTCCGGCATTTCGATGTCGGTCAGGATCACGTCGAATTCCTGGCCCGAGCGCAGCACCGAGAGGCCCTCCTGCGCGTCGCTCGCCACCCGCACCTTGTAGCCCGCCGCCTTGAGCACCGGCGCCAGCATGTTGCGGAAGAACGCCGAATCGTCGACCAGCAGCACCGACTGCGCGGTGTTCGAAGGCCGCATTTCCTTGCGGTTGAACCAGTCGGAGAACGCCATCGGCAGGAAGTGCCCGACGTCGATCACCTCGGTGGCCAGACCCTTGATCACCGCCGAGCCGAGCACGCCGTCGCGGCTCGACGCCACTTCGATGTACAGCCGCTCCTCGACGATGTCGATGATCTCGTCGACCACGAGGCCCATCGCCCGGTCGTCGTCGGCGAACACCAGGATCGGCTGGGTGCCGGTGGTGTGAACGTTGACGCCCTCCATCAGCACCAGCGGCATCAGCTGCTCGCGGTACTGCACCATGTAGCGGCCGTTCGACAATTCGATCTTGTCGGCGGCGATTTCTTCCAGGCGTGTCACCAGCGCCAGCGGCACCGCTTTCGGCTCGGCCGTGCCGGCGCGGAACACCAGCAGCGAGGTCAGCTGTTCGCCCGAGGCGATGCGGTTCGCGGCATTCTCGCTGGCGATCTCGTGCTGGGTCCCACCCGAAGTGCCGAGCCCCTGCGCGATGCCGTTGGGGTCGATGATCATGATCACCGCGCCGTCGCCCAGGATGGTGTTGCCGGAGAACATGCCGATATGCCGCAGCTTGGTCGACATCGGCTTGACCACGATTTCCTCGGTGTGGAACACGCCGTCGACCACGATGCCAAAGGTCTGGTTGCCGACCTGGGTCACCACGATGAAGCCGTTTTCCGGATCCGCCGACGAGCCGTCGTCGATCTTCAAGAGCTTCTTCAGGTGCATCAGCGGCAGCAGCTTGTTGCGCAGCCGCAGCACCGGGGTGTCCTTGATCCGCTCGATGCGGTGCTCGGAATTGGCCCGCGCCCGCACCAGTTCGACCACCGCCAATTGCGGGATCGCAAAGCGGTCGCCGGCGGCCTCCACGATCAGCGCCGAAACGATGGCGAGTGTCAGCGGAATCTTGATGGTGACGCTGGAGCCCTCGCCGGCCACCGACTTGATGTCGATGGTGCCGCCGATCTGGTCGATGTTGGTCCGCACCACGTCCATGCCGACGCCGCGGCCGGACACCGAGGTCACGGCGGCGGCGGTGGAGAAGCCCGGCGCGAAGATGAATTTGTGGATCTGCGCTTCCGTCATCTTCTCCAGGTCGGATTCGCTGACGAGGCCGTTCTGGACCGCCTTGGCCTTGATCCGCTCGGTGTTGAGACCGCGGCCATTGTCGGCGATGCAGATGACGATGTGGCCGCCTTCATGATAGGCCGACAGCCTGATGGTGCCGAGTTCCGGCTTGCCGGAGGTCAGGCGCTCGGCGGGCGTCTCGAGGCCGTGATCGGCCGAGTTGCGCACCATGTGGGTCAAGGGATCCTTGATCAGATCCAGCACCTGGCGGTCGAGTTCGGTGTCGGCGCCGTGCATCTCGAGATCGATCTGCTTGCCGAGTTCGCCGGCGAGATCGCGCACGATGCGCGGCAGCTTCTGCCAGGCATTGCCGATCGGCTGCATCCGTGTCTTCATGACGCCGTCCTGCAACTCGGCGGTGACGGTGGACAGCCGCTGCAGCGGCACCTTGAATTCGGTGTCCTCGTGGCGGCGGCTGATCTCCAGGAGCTGGTTGCGGGTCAGCACCAGTTCCGACACCATCGTCATCAGGTGTTCCAGCGTATCGACATTGACCCGGATCGACTGGTTGGCGACCTTGTCGCCCTCCGCCATCTCGACGACCTCTACCGCGGTCTTCTTCGCGGCGGGTTTGGCCGCCGCGGGCTTTGCTGCCGGCTTGGCTTCCGCCGGCTTGGCTTCGGCCTTGACTTCGACCTTGGGCGCCGGCTCGGCCTTCGCCGCGACAGGCGCCGCGGCGGGCACCACCGAGGGGGCCGCAACTTCGATCGCGGTCTCCTGGAAGGCGCGCTCCAACTCGTCCAGCGACACTTCGCCTGGCCGCAACTGGCGCTCCAGGATCTGCGGCACCGCGATGTTCTCGACCGGGGCCGAGGCCACCGGTGCAGCCGGCGCGACCGGTTCAGCGGCCTCCGAAGAAGCCGACCCTTCCATTGCCGCCATGCCGCGTTCCACCATCTGTTGCAACTCGTCGATCAGATCCTGGTCGATGCCTTCCGGCTCGGATTCCGTCGCTTCCAGCTGGCCCAGGATGACCTTGATCCGGTCGATCGTGGTCAGGATCAGCGTCACCGCTTCGCCGGTCACCGGCATGCCGTCGCGGAATTTGCCCATCAGCGTCTCGGCGGCATGCGCCAGCGCTTCCAGCCGCGGCAATCCCAAGAAACCGCAGGTGCCCTTGATGGTGTGCACGAGGCGGAAGATATTATCCAAGATCTTGGCGTTGTTCGGATCCTGCTCGAACCGGACCAACTGATTGTCAACCGTGTCCAGGCTCTCGTTGGTTTCCGTCAAAAACTCCCGCAATAAGTCATCCATAACGATCGCCTTTCAACACGTGGAGCCGCGGCCTGCTGCAACCGTTCAACATCGAAGAGGCCCGGCTCACCTGAGCCAGGCCATGACCTTGTCAAGCGGCGCGCACCGAGCTCAGGAACTTGCTGACCTCCAGTTTGAGGCGGTTGCTGTCGCCAGACAGCGATTGCGCCGCGGAAAGCACCTGCGAAGACGCCGATCCGGTTTCGCTGGCACCGCGCTGCACGTCGGTGATGTTGGAGGAAACCTGCTGGGTGCCCTGCGCCGCCTGCTGCACGTTGCGGGAAATCTCCTGGGTTGCGGCGCCCTGCTCTTCGACAGCTGCCGCAATCGTCGATGCAATCTCGGACATCCTGCCGATGGTGTCGCCGATCTCTTTGATGGCGGTCACCGAGTCCTGGGTCGCCGCCTGGATGCCGGTGATCTGCTGGCTGATCTCACCGGTGGCCTTGGCGGTCTGTTCGGCCAGTGCCTTCACTTCGGACGCGACCACGGCAAAGCCGCGGCCGGCCTCGCCGGCGCGCGCCGCCTCGATGGTGGCGTTGAGCGCCAGGAGATTGGTCTGCCCGGCGATGGTGTTGATCAATTCGACGACGTCGCCGATCCGGCTCGCCGCCTGCGCCAACTCGCTGACCCGATCATTGGTCTTGCGCGCCTGTTCCACCGCCTCGCGTGCAATGCTCGAGGACGTCTGCACCTGGCGGCTGATCTCGTTGACCGACGACGCCATCTCCTCGGTCGCGGAAGCCACCGACTGCACGTTGGTGGAAGCTTCCTCGGAAGCCGCGGCCACCATCGTGGTCAATTCCTGCGAACGATCGGCGGTCGCAGACAGCGTGCCGGCGGAAGCTTCGAGCTCGGTCGACGCCGAGGATACGGTTTCGACGATTTCGCCGATCATCGATTCGAACTCGCGGGTAATGTTGTCCACCCGGCGTCCGCGCTCGATCTTGGCCTCGGCATCCACCGCCGCAGCCTCGTCGGCAGCTTTTTTGTCGATCAAGGCCTGCTTGAAGAGCTGCAGGGTATCGGCCATCTTGCCGATTTCATTCTTCTCGCCCTGATGCGGCACGACCGCGCTCAGGTCGCCGCCGCCCAGCGCCTGCATCGGCGTGACGATGGAGTCGATTCCGCGTGCGACGTCGCGGATCAGGTAAATGCTCAGACCGATGCCGAGCGTGGCGGCCAGGCCGAGGATGACGGCGAGCAGCATGAACCCGGAATTATAGCTGTCACCGGCCTGCTTGCCCGCGGTATCGGCGCCAGCGTTGTTGAGGTCGATATCCTTCTTCAGGATCGCGTCGGCCTTGAGCCCGATCGGGTTGGCCGTCTTGGAGTTCAATTCATGCGCCTCGTGAGGAATTTTTCCGACGCTGTTGCGGGACAGCGCCATGACCTCCTCAGTGCTTTTCTTGTAACTCTCCCAGACCTGGACCCATTCGTTGTAGAGGGCGCGCTCTTCGGGAGAAGTGATCAGCTTTTCGTAGTCCTGGCGGATCTTCGTGTTGCCTTCGACGACCGTGACCAGGATCTTTTCCGCGGCGGCCTTTTCCTCGGCCGTCTCCCCCAGCATGTGCTCACGGATCACATTGCGGTACGTGATGACGCCGGCGCGAAGCTCGCCCAGCACGCGAACGCTCGGCAGCCAGCTGGTCTGGATGTCGACCGCATTGGCATTGATCGTCTGCATGTTCCTGACGGCGAGCAGGCCCATGCCCGTCATGGCAATCAGCAGGAACGAGACGACGATGGTGATCTTGGCGCGGATTGAAAGCGTGGCGAGCATGGATAGGAATCCCCAGTCTTCGAGTGTATTAATCCGCGCTAGTGCGGTTGATTGTCGGATCGGCAGAATGATGCAAGCCAGACGTATCCTGGACGAACGGCCTGCGAGTGAACTCCCGGTTAAGCATTAGCTTCGGTCACTCTACGTTCTCGTTAATTTAGTTCCCCGTATAAGTACGAGTGACTTGCGTGGCGCGCCTGTGAGCGGAGCGAAGGTCCGCTCTCCACCCACCGGTTGCGATCGGGAATAGCGTGGACACGCGTGTCACCATGCCGGTAAGCGGCGTCCATCCGCGCAGGCTTACGCCGCGCGAATCTTGCCGAGGAAGTCGTCGACCTGGCCGCGCAGCTGCTGGGTCTGCGCCCCCAGCGTCTCCGAAGCCGATTTCACGTTCTGCGCGGCGGCGCCCGCCGCGTCGGCGCCGGCGCTGACGCCGACGATGTTGTCCGACACGTTCTTGGTGCCCTGCGCCGCCTGCTGGGTGCTGCGGGTGATTTCCTGCGTCGCAGCGCCCTGCTGCTCCACGGCCGCGGCAATCGCGGTGGCGACTTCGTTGACTTCGCCGATGATGGCACCGATGCCCTTGATGGCGTCGATGGCCTCGCCCGCGACCCTCTGGATATCGGCGATCTGTTCCGAGATGTCGTCGGTCGCTTTCGCGGTCTGGCTCGCCAGCGATTTGACTTCGGAGGCCACCACCGCGAAGCCTCGGCCGGCTTCACCGGCGCGCGCCGCCTCGATGGTGGCATTGAGCGCCAGCAGATTGGTCTGCGAGGCGATGTCGTTGATCAGGCCGACCACTTCGCCGATCTTGTTGGCGGTGACCGCCAGCCCCTGCACGGTGCCGTCGGTTTCGCGGGCCTGGTTGACGGCGCGGCTGGCGATCCCGGCCGCATGCGCGGCCTGGCGGCTGATATCGCCGATCGAGGCGCTGAGCTGTTCGGAGGCCGATGCAACACTCTGCACGTTCATTGAGGCCTCATCCGAGGCTTTTGCGGCGATCTGCACGCTGGCATTGGTCTTGGTGGAAACCGCCGACATGCCGTCCGAGGTCGTCCTCATCTCATTGGAGGCCTCGCCCAATTGGTTCAGGGTCTGGCGAACCTGGTTTTCGAACTCGCCGATGTAGCCTTCGATGGCCTGCTGGCGGCTGGCGGCGCCGGCATTGCGCTCGCGCTCCTGCTGCTCGATCCGCGCCTTCTCGACCGCCTGCTGCTTGAAGGTGCCGAGCGCGCCGACCAGTGCGCCGATCTCGTCGTGACGCTCGGCATAGCCGGCGTCCACCGACAGGTCCCCCGCGGCCACCTTGAGCATCGCATCGCGGATGGTGTGCAGCGGCTTGATGACACGGCGGCTGACCAGCATCATGCTGCCGAACGCCACAGTGAGGGCGGACACCAGCAACACCAGTTGCAGGATCAATGACTGCTGTGCGGCAGAGTGCTGCGCCATCGCCTGGTCCCTGGCCGCCTCGAGCGCCGCCTCGGCAACGTTGACCGCGGTCGCAAGGCGCCCGACCGTCAGCGGGCTCCATTGATTCGCGGTCAGCTCCGGCTTCTCTCCGGCGATCAGGGCCGACAGCAAACGCTCGCGCAGCGCGAGATATTGCGGGTCGAAATAAGCCGTCTTGGTTGCCGCCATGGCGCTGGACAGCGCAGGCGGCAACTGCATCCCCGATGCCGTCAGTTCCAGCGCGTTCCATACGGCCTCGGTGCCGCCCAGGAATTTCACATAGGCCGCACGGGTTTCCGGCGTCACCCGTCCGGTAGCGAGACCGGTCGAAATCAACAGCGATCCCTCACCCGCGGTGTTGCGCAGCAGCCAGGCAATCTGCTTGATGGCCAGCAACTGGTCGACGCTGGCATCCTGGTGGTTGACGGCGGCGGCGAGACGGGCGGACAGCTTGTCGAGCGTTTCGAGCAACCCCCCCGTCGACTCCATGTACTCCTTCGGCAAGGCCGGGCGACGCGACGCCTTCGGTTTGCCCATCTCGTCCCAGAATTCCTTTTGCTGCGCGGTCAACGTCTTGAACAGCCGGTCCAGTTCGGGCACCAGGGTTTTTTGTTCGGCGAAATCGAGCGTCGGCAACTGCCCGAGCGCCGCAGCCATCGCCGGCATCTCCGCAGCGCGAAGGTCGCGCACATATTTCTCGATGGTGCTGTCCATGGGCTGGTCGGAATTCAAAAGGCGGGTCGAGGTGGACCGGTCGGTGCGCAGATTATGCATCGCCTTGAACAGGTTCGCCGATGTCTCCGCGATCACCGACATCCGGTTCGTCATGCTGAGCCGGCCCCATGAGTCCCATGCATTGGCCGAGAGCCCGGCCACCACGCAGGCGGCCATCACGACGATTACTGCTTTAACCAGTGCAGATACGGTCAAACGATCCAGCATGATATCGACTTAAGCCCCCATACCGCGGGCCAATGGTTCGCCGAACCAAATTGCCGCGATTGCAAATAACTGATCAAATCGCGCTGCCGTCACTCCCCGGGAAACACACCTCGGCAAACTTGCCGTGCAGCAGATCGCTCCCCGCGCGTCCTACCGATAAGACGCATGGTGCTAGCTTGTGGTTAATATTGTGCCCCGTATAGCTACGGGTGCCGATAGGTGGTCGATCAACCTTCGATTGAACGCTCTGCGGAATTCATGCGGCAATCGCGGAAGATTCAGGACGGAAAGAGTTGCGCGTTAATCGATGGGAACGCCTGCTGTCGCGAGATCAGCACCCGTCGATAGCGCGCCGGATTTTTCACAGGGCTCGTCCACTCCGGTCGACTTGCGGTTTACTTGCGGCAACAGCCACCAGGCTTGGAATGTGGATTGGCCCATCGGCCAACTCACACTTGCGCGCGGTGCATGCGGCAGGCTAGAACGCCCGCACCACGGCGGTTTGACACAGGACCCCGCACGAACTTTCTAACCATTTGATTTTATTGATAAAATAATTGGGGAATGGTGTAACGGTAGCACAACAGACTCTGACTCTGTTTTTATAGGTTCGAATCCTAGTTCCCCAGCCAATCACATACTCTATCTCAACACCTTGACCAATCACGCCTTTTCATCCGTTGCGGCGGTCTGAAGCTGGTCTTGCGGACCATACTTGTGGACCATTCAAGCGCGAGAATTGCCCACCCTGGCGGAGCCGGCCCTAAGCGCGCTGTTGGCGCTGGTGAGGTCACGACCGAGACTCGTCGAGATCTCGTCGCCGCGACGAGGCCGCGGTCTGCCCTGGCTATTCGTAGAGTGAAAGAAGCAAGCCGGATACCGTAGCAGGCACGCCCAGGGCCTCAGCCGTCGTTTTGAAGAGTCCGACATCTTTTGCCGGAATCGCGCTATCGCCGACGCCGGATGCGCCTTGCGCGATGAGACGGCCGTATGACTGATAGATTGGCGCCGGAAAGAGTGTCGTCGTGAGCATATCGACGACGCTTAGCGGATCGACACCCATCTTCTGCGCAAGAGCGAGGCCTTCTCTCAACGATGCGCTCGCCGAGATGATGAGCATGTTCCCGATCAGTTTGACGGCCAAAGCTCCGCCCGCCTGTTCGCCGAAATCGAAGACACTCTGCGCTCCAGCAGCCTCCAAAATCGGCCGCACCCGGTCCTTGGCGGCCTTCTGCCCGGCGGTGACGACCCAAAGTTTTTTGCCAATTGCCGCTTCCGGTCGGCCGAAAATCGGAGCTTCCACCATGACCGAGCCGTGCTCGGCATGAAGCGCCATCAGCCTGCGCGAGCCCTCCGGCGAGAGAGTGGTCATCGACACATGCACACCCCCTATCCCTAGGCGACTGAGGAAGTCTTCACTGCGAACGATGGCTTCGACCGACGCGTCATCCCAAAGCAGGCTCAGAACGACGCCGCCGGTTTGAACAACGTCCGCCGGTCGGTTCGCGCGCACGGCGCCGTGCTCCACGAACGGGTCAACCTTGCTTGTATCGCGATTATAAATCGTGAGCTGTTAACCGGCCGCCATCAAATTGCTGACGATGGGACGGCCGAGATTGCCAAGCCCCAGGAACCCGATTGCATCAGGCATGATCTTCTCCGTTTGGATATCCATTTTGAGTAAGCCACTCCTCGAACCGCACGATGATCTCGGCGATTTGCCGCCATGCCTACAGCTGCACGACGATCTTGCCGAAGTGTGAGCCGGTCCGGAGATGGGCGAACGCTTCGGGTGCCTCGTCGAAGCCGTACACACGGTCGACGATTGGGTGGATCGCGTTGTCGGTCAAGAAACGATTCATAGCGGCGAAATGTTCGCCCGATCCGACGGTGATACCGATGATGTCGGCATTCTCCCATTGAAGGCGCGCGAGGTCGGGCTTCGGGCCGAACCCTGTCAAAACACCAATCTGAACGATCTTGCCACCCGAAGCGACCGATCGTAGCGATCGGTCATAGGTGCCTGGACCGCCGAGTTCGAGGATATGACTGGCACCTTCGCCATCCGTCGCTTTCATCAGGGCGACATCCCATTCAGGCGTGTCGCGGTAGTTGATGAGGATCGAGCCGCCCAGCGCCTTGGCACGGGCGAGTTTCTCATCCGAGGAGGATATCACAATCGCACGCGCCCCCAGCGCCGCTGCGAACTGAAGGCCGAACAGCGCGACGCCACCTGTTCCCTGGACCAGCAGCGTGTCGCCTTTGCCCATCCCGCCGCGTGCGATGAGGCCGTGCCAGGCCGTGACGCCGGCACAGGGCAAGGTCGCTGCTTCGACCGAGGACAGGTGCGCCGGCACGGAGACCAGCGCCGTTGCCGGCAGCACGACATACTCTGCCAGCATTCCGTCCATCGTGCTGCTACCGAGGGCTGACGGAACATAGCTGGACTTGAACGGTCCCGAGACCCAATCGCGAAAATACGATGCGGCAACGCGGTCGCCCACCTGCCATTGCACGACGCCGGAGCCGATGGCGTCCACGACGCCTGCGCCGTCGCAGAGCGGCACGCGGCCGTTGAGGCCGCCTTGGCCCGCTCGGTCGAGGATCAGGAGGTCGCGGTAGTTGAGACTTGCCGCTTCGACCCGGACGCGGACCTCGCCGTTGGCGGGTTCGGGTTTACTGACATCGGCTCGCACAAGGCCACCAGCACCAGCATGGCCATTCAAATGGTAGGCTTTCATCGATGCTCCTTCACAAGGGGACTTCACTTGGATGAGCACAGTCTGTAAGGTCTGACAGCGCTGTCAGGGTCAAGAGGTTTTTCAGGTGAAGATTGGTGAACTCTCCCGGAGGACGGGAGTCAGCGTCCGAATGCTGCGTTACTACGAAGGCGAAGGTTTGCTTGCGCCGCAACGAACCGATTCCGGTTATCGCGACTACGGCCCGGTGGAAGAGAAAACCGTGCGGCGGATCAAAATGCTTGGCGCTGCCGGGCTGACGCTTGAAACAATCCAGCGGTTGCTCCCGTGCGTGACGAACGACGATCCGGCATTCAAGCCGTGCAACGACCTGCGCAGAATACTCGCTCAGCAGGTCGGCCTCATCGATGAACGTATCGAGACGCTCAGCCAAAGCCGGACAATTCTGGCTGGCTTCTTGTCAAGCGTGAACTGATCGCCAGATACCTGCACGGCTCGATCGAAGCGTCGATTATGCCGAGTAGGCGCAGAGCCGCGCCAGGAAGCAAAAGAGGTCGGCGCGCCCCCTTCTGCCGGCGTCAGGCATGCTTTGATGAACATGGCGGGCGGAATCAAAAGGTATCATGGTCTTCGGCGAGGATTTGTCGCCGATCGCTGCCCTGAAGTTCATTCGCGCCGCGCCCTGTTTTCGCGTCGGGCGCCCCCGGTATCAGTCCTTTGGATCAACGGGTTAGACGAAACACGTCGAACCATCGCGGGGGGCGCGCGGAACAGGTCCGGCCGAAAAGCCTCGTTCGTTCATGAACAAAAACCATCGGCTTTGATGAAACTGGAAGCTTCCCCGCTTAACGCTTTCTCCAGTCCCCCTCCGGCATAATGTCCGAAACCAGGGGCGCAATCGCGAACTCATGACATGCTAGATTCAACAGCCAAGGCCGCTTTCGGCCGCGTGATTTCGGTGCGGGGTTCATTGGCGCGGGCCGGACTTCTGGCCGCCAACGCCATGGCGCCCTCGGAAGCGCGCGCCACCGTCGGCCGCTTCGTCAGCATCCGTTGCGCGAATTCCACCATTGTCGCGATGATCACCGAGGTCTCCTGCGAAAATCTGGGGACCGCCGATTACACCGCCATCGCTTCCGTCGATCTGCTCGGCGAAATTCTCGGCGGCCCGGCGCGCCCGCGTTTCCAGCGCGGCGTGACCAACTATCCCGCGATCGGCGACACCGTCGATCTGATCACCAACCAGGATCTGCGAACGGTGTACGCGCCGTCGGGATCGGATCAGATCAACGTCGGCACGCTGCAGCAGGATCAATCCGTCATCGCCTATGTCGATGTCGAGGAAATGCTCAGCAAGCATTTCGCCGTGCTCGGCTCTACCGGCGTCGGAAAATCGAGCGGTGTCTCGCTGCTGCTCAACGAAATTCTCAAATCCCGTCCCAATCTTCGCATCTTCCTGCTCGACGTTCACAACGAATATGGCCGCTGCTTCGGCGACCGTTCGCTGGTGCTCAATCCGCGCAATTTGAAGCTGCCGTTCTGGCTGTTCAATTTCGAGGAAATCGTCGACGTGCTGTTCGCCGGGCGGCCCGGCGTGCCGGAAGAGCTCGACATATTGGCCGAAGTCATCCCGATGGCGAAGGGCATCTACACCCAATACCAGAATGCCGACCGGGTCGGGTTGAAGCGCATCGACCCCAAGAGCATCGGCTACACCGCCGACACCCCGGTGCCGTATCGTCTGGTCGACCTGATTTCGCTGATCGACGAGCGCATGGGCAAGCTCGAGAACCGCTCGTCGCGCATCATCTATCACAAACTGATTTCGCGCATCGAAACCGTGCGCAACGACCCGCGCTACGCCTTCATGTTCGACAATGCCAATGTCGGCGGCGACACCATGGCGGAAGTCATCAGCCACCTGTTCAGGCTGCCGGCGAACGGCAAGCCGATGACGATCATGCAATTGGCCGGCTTTCCGGCCGAGGTGGTCGATTCCGTGGTGTCGGTGCTGTGCCGCATGGCGTTCGATTTCGGCCTGTGGAGCGACGGCGTTTCGCCGCTGCTGTTCGTCTGCGAGGAAGCGCACCGCTATGCCTCCGCCGACCGCAACATCGGCTTTGGACCGACCCGCAAGGCGGTCGCGCGCATCGCCAAGGAAGGCCGCAAATACGGCGTGTATCTCGGACTGGTCACGCAGCGCCCGGCCGAGCTCGATGCGACCATCCTCTCCCAATGCAATACGCTGTTCGCCATGCGCCTTGCCAACGATCGCGACCAGGCGCTGTTGCGCTCGGCGGTTTCGGACGCCGCGGCGAATCTGCTGTCGTTCGTTCCCTCGCTCGGCACCCGCGAAGTGCTCGCTTTCGGTGAAGGCGTGGCGCTGCCGACCCGCTTGCGCTTCAAGGAAGTACCCGCCCACCAGTTGCCGCGCTCCGAGGCCACGATATCGACGGTGCCGTCCGCCGCCGCCGGCCACGACATGCACTTCGTCAGCGTCGTGCTCGAACGCTGGCGCGGAGCGACGTCGCATCGCGATGTGCCGAACGATCCCGTGGTGGAACGGCCCGCGCCGCGCACCATGGAAGCGCCGATGCTGCAGCCGTCGTTGGGTCTCGACCCCGATCGCTTCTCGCTGCTGAAAAAGCCGCTGCGCTGACAATACCGATCTGACAATCCAGATCCGGCCGCAGGCTTTCGCGGCTGGCCGTGCGAGCGCTTTTCGTCGCCCCGGCGATCGATTATGGTCACGGCCGAGCATCAACCGCTCGGACTGGACCCAAAATCATGACGCAGCCGATGGTGAAACGCTTCCCGACGCCCCCGATCGACAAACTGCCCGACGACATCCGCGCCCGCATTCTTGCCGTGCAGGAAAAATCCGGCTTCGTTCCGAACGTCTTCCTCAGCCTCGCCTGTCGTCCCGACGAGTTTCGCGCCTTCTTCGCCTATCACGACGCCTTGATGGACAAGGAAGGCGGTCTGACCAAGGCCGAACGCGAGATGATCGTGGTGGCCACCTCGAGCGCCAACCAGTGCCATTACTGCGTCATCGCCCACGGCGCCATCCTGCGCATCCGCGCCAAGAACCCGCAGATCGCCGACCAGATCGCCATCAACTACCGCAAGGCCGACATCACGCCGCGCCAGACAGCCATGCTCGACTTCGCCATGAAGGTGAGCGCCGAGGCGCACAAAATATCCGAGCAGGATTTCGCCGAGATCGGCGCGCACGGCTTTTCCGATGACGACGTCTGGGATATCGCCGCGATCGCGGCGTTCTTCGCGCTGTCGAACCGGATGGCCAACGTGACGGGAATGCGCCCGAACGACGAATTCTACCTGATGGGGCGCCTGCCGAAATAATACGTGGCGCGATCGCGGCGCCAAAGCGTTTTCCAGCGAAGTGGACCCGGTTCGCGTCAAGAAAACGCGTCAAAATAACGAATCTAGAGCCACGTTTCGATTCTATCGAAACGGGGCTCTAGTCAACTCCGCGATTGTGACACGCCCGACCATCGCCTATCGTGAGCCCTTGGCCCGGGAGATGACGGCATTGCTCGACTGGTCGGAAATTATTCTGCGTCTCGGCGTCGCCACGCTGGCGGGAGGCGCGATCGGCCTCAATCGCGATCTTCACGGCAAACCGATCGGTTTGCGGACGCTCGGACTGGTCAGCCTTGCCGCGGCCGTGATCGTGCTGCTGTCGAACCAGTCCGTCGAGCCGCTCAAGATCTCCGACGCCACCAGCCGGGTCATTCAGGGTCTCCTGACCGGGATCGGCTTTCTCGGCGCCGGCGTGATCTTTCGCGCCGACGACCATTTCCGGATTCACGGACTGACCAGCGCCGCATGCACCTGGCTCACCGCATGCGTCGGCATCCTGTGCGGCGCGGGACAATGGCGGATCGTCGCGATCGCCCTCGCCATGACCTTTGCGGTCCTGATCGCGGGCGGCCGCATCGAGCGATGGCTGCACCGCGCGCTCGGCGGCAAAGCGGCCTCCCCTGAGAAAACGGCAAGTGTTGTTCCGCCAACGGACCGGTCGGCGACCTAGCGCATGGCAAAGCCTCGAAGCGAGAAGGCAACGAAATCGCGGATCCTCCGGCTTGGCGAACGCGAGGTCGTCACCGAGGGCTTGCACCTGCATTTCTGGACCGATATCAGCCATCGCTGCATGACGGCCTCCTGGCCTTCCTTCATCGGCGGCGCGGCTCTCGTCTTCCTGGTCTTCAACGCGTTGTTTGCGTCGTTCTACTGGATCGGCGATCGGCCGATCGCGAACGTGCCCGGCGGCGCCTATATCGATTATCTCTATTTCAGCATCGAGACGCTTTCGACCGCCGGCTACGGCGACATGCACCCGCAAACCCATTACGGGCATTTCATCGCCACCGTGGAACTGTTCACGGGTATATTTTCGATGTCGCTGATGACGGGGCTGATCTTCGCGCGCTTCGCAAGACCTGATGCGCGACTGCTGTTTGCCGAACATCCCGTCATTTCGGTTTATGACGGCAATCCGACGCTGATGATGCGCTTTGCCAACGAGCGCAACACCCTGATCGGCAACGCGACCGCCACGCTGTGGATGCTCCGAAACGAAGTGACCCAGGAAGGGCGCCGGACCCGGCGCTTTACCGAGTTGGCGCTGCAAAGAAACGAAAGTCCGGCGCTGGTGCTGAGCTGGACGCTGTTTCATGTGATCGATGAAAACAGTCCGCTTTACGGCCTCGGCCCGGACGGCATGGCGGCGGCCAATATCGGCCTGGTCGTCGTGGTGTCGGGATATGACGAGGTCGCGGCCCAGACCGTCCACGCGCGAAAGGCCTACGAGCACCATCGGATCAAGCATGGCCACCGCTACGCCGATATCATGGAGACCCTGGAGGATGGCCGGCTCAAGGTGGGATACGGCCGGTTCCACGAGACCCATCAGGAATAGGTTGCCGCATTCGTGCTATGCGGACTTTATTTGTCGGATACGCTATCGGCGTGATAAAGTAATTTGGTGAACGCTACGAACCGGCGCCAATGAAGAACCAGCTTCCCATCACGGCAGACGATGAGCATCGCGTGCTCAAATTCCGTCCGCGCACCACAAGCCGGCCTCCGCTGCAGCGCACACGCTCCCCTGCAGAGCCGTCACTGCGTGACGCCCCAGAACCGAACGACCTGTCGCGTTATGAACGCGGCCGCGACGAGCCGGACGACTTTCGCCATCGCATGCTGGCGAATACGGCGGCTTTCGCCTTCACGGTGGCGTTGACCGCGATCGGGATCTGGCTCGCGATGAGCATCGCCGATCTGCGCAAGACTCAGGATTGCGTGCTGATGGGCCGCCGGGATTGCGCGCATATCTCCTCGCCGCACAGCTGAGGTTCGCTCGCGTTTCTTTCGGCTTTCTCTCATGTTTCCTGGCTCGCCGAAGCCGCTCGTCCCAAAACCCGGGCCACGAGGCTAGTCCGCTGCCATTGAACTCAGGGCGACGCTCCGATATACGGGCACTCAACCCCGTATGACGGAAAAGGGTCCCCCGGCGAACCACCCTCCCGCCCCTTGCCGTTTCGACATTTATCTCAAATATATCAAAGGCTTAATGATGTCCACCACATTCGATCAGGTCGCCACGATCATTGCGGAAACCTGCGACATCCCCCGCGATACGATCACGCCAGAAAGCCACGCGATTGACGATTTGGGCATCGACAGCCTGGACTTCCTCGACATCGCGTTCGCCATCGACAAGGCGTTCGGGATCAAGCTGCCGCTGGAAAAATGGACGCAGGAGGTCAACGACGGCAAGGCGACCACCGAGCAGTACTTTGTCCTGAAAAACCTCAGCGCGCGCATCGACGAATTGGTCGCTGCCAAGGGCGCGTAACGCCGCCGCCATGCACCTCGAATATTTTCACCTGATCGACCGCATCACCGACCTCGATATCGGCGAGCGCAGGATCACGGTCGAGGCGCAGGTGCCGAAGGAAAGCACGATCTTCGAGGGTCATTTTCCCGGCCATCCGCTGATGCCGGGTGTGCTGCTGATCGAAGCGATGGCGCAGACCTCGGGCTGGCTGCTGATCGCGCTCATGAAATTCGAGCGCATGGCGTTTCTTGCCGCGGTCAAGGAAGCCAAGATGAGAAGCTTCGTGGTTCCTGGCGACACCTTGAAAATAGACGCCAGTATCGTTCACGAGGGCTCCGGCTTTACCATCACCGACGCGAAGATCAGCGTCGGCGGCAAGCTGGTCAGCAATGCAACGCTCACGCTGCGTCATGCTCCGTTCCCGAATGCGGAGTTGCGCGGCCACATGGAAGCCATGGCCAAGCGCATCGGCTTCCCGCAACAGGCAATTCCCCATGACTGAGACGAAATCAGCGAACGCGGGACCAGTGGAAGCCTGGATCACCGGTATCGGCCTTTCGACCTCGCTCAACGAGGGGCTCGATGCGAACTGGGACGCGCTTTTGCAGCGGCGGGTCAACGTCGATGAAAAGGGCTTTGCGCCCTACGTCGTGCACCCGCTGGCCCCGGTCTCGTTCGACGCCCAGATCCCGAAAAAGGGCGATCAGCGCCAGATGGAAGCCTGGCAGCGCATCGGCACCTATGCCGCCGGGCTGGCACTGGATTCCGCGGGCGTGAAAGGCAACAAGGAGATCCTGGCGAGGATGGACATGATCGTCGCCGCCGGTGGCGGCGAGCGCGATCTCGCGGTCGACATGGCCATCCTGAATGCCGATGCCAAGGGCAATTCGGCTCCCAGCTTTCTCAACGAACGGCTGATGAACGATTTGCGGCCGAC
>JAQGJF010000675.1 GCA_028290765.1 Tardiphaga sp. | reverse complement strand
CGGCGGGCGCTTGTCCATGAAGGCGCGGCGGCCTTCGCGAAAATCCTCGCTGTCCATGCAGCGGGCGCCGATTTCCTTGATGGCGTCCATGTCGCGGTCCGCGGAATCTTTCAGGATCTCGGCGATGGTGAGCTTGGCGGCATGGATGGCGAGCGGCGCATTGCCGGAGATGGTTTTGGCGATGTCCTGCACCGCTTCGGCCAACTGGCCCGCCGGCACCACGCGATCGACCAGGCCGATCCGCAATGCTTCGCTGGCATCGATCCGCATGCCGGTGAACATCAACAGCCGCGCCCAGGACGGCCCGACCAGCGACACCAGATGCTTCAGCCCGTCGAAGCCATAGGCGATGCCGAGCTTGGCTGCGGGAATGCCGAACTGGCTGCCCTCGGCGGCAATGCGAATATCAGCCGCCATCGCCACCTGCAGGCCGCCGCCGATGCAAAAGCCCTGGATGCAGGCGATGATCGGTTTCGAAAAATCCGCCAGCAGCGCCCGCGAAGCGCTGCTGCGGCGGGAATATTCTTCCGACGCTTGCGCGTTGTGACGTTCCTTCTCGAACTGGCTGATGTCGGCGCCCGACACAAAAGCCTTGTCGCCGGCGCCGGTCAGGACCACGACGCGGGTCGCGGGGTCGTCGCGCAATTCCGCCAGCGCGGCGCCAAAGCCTTCCCACATCTCCAGCGACATCGCGTTGCGCTTGTCGGCGTTGTTGAAGATGACGGTGCCGACGCCGTCGGCGGTGCTCAGCAGGATCTTTCCGGCGGCATAGGATTTTTCGGCCGGCGCGGTCGGGACATTCAGCATGGAACGGGCCTCTGAAGCGGTTTGGCAGCGGGTCAGGAAAGGCCGATATTGCACGCAAAAGCGGCCGTTACCGTGGCACCTTCGGCAAGGTCCGTGCGAAGGTCAATCGTGAATATGCGCGGGTCGGCATCAAGCCACACCATTCCGCGCGATAACCTCCCGATAGAACGATGCGCTCAGTTTTGGCGTTCGCTGCTGCGTGTTGAAATCGACCCGGTACAGCCCGAAGCGCTTTTCAAAGCCGTCCGACCATTCGAAATTGTCCATGAAGCTCCACAGGAAATATCCTTGCACCGGCACGCCCTCGGCGGTGGCGCGCCGCAACTGCGTCAGGTAGTTGCGCAGGTACATGATGCGGTCGAGATCGTAGACCTGGCCGTCGGCCGCCGGCTCGTCGCCGGCCGAGGTGCCGTTTTCGGTAATGTAGATCGACTTGACGTTCCAGATTTTGGCGACGTGGCGCGGCGCCCAGTACAGCGCCTCGGGACCGATCTTGAGCCATTTCGAACTCATGCTGGGGAATGACGCCGGAAACGGCGCCAGCGCGAAGCCGTGTTTGCCGTCGACGGCGGTCACATAATAATTGGGCATGTACACGTTGAGGCCGACATAATCGATCGGCGACGAAATGATCTTCAGATCCTCGGGCGTGTATGTCGGGGCATTGGCGCCGGCATAGGCCAGGAACGCCTCGGTGTATTTGCCCTCCAGCATCACGGTCAGATAGCCGCCATTCATTTCGCGCGTCGCGATTTCGGCGGCGCGGATATTTTCGGGCGTTTCGATCGCGGGCACACAGACCACGATGTTTTCCGCAGGGCCGACCCTGGTGCCGCGCCGTCCGTGCGCCCGCACCGCCTGCACCGCAAAACCGTGCCCCAGCGCGACATGATGGCGGACCTGATTGACGCGGGCCCGCGGCAGCGTGAGGCCCGGCGCGTCCGGGCCACCGGCGTAGCCCGCGTCGACCAGCCTGCCGCATTCATTGATCGTGAAAAAATTCTTCACCCGGTCGCTTAAGCGCTCGGCCACATAGCCGGCATAATCACCGAAGGCCTTGGCGGTATCGCGGGATTCCCATCCCCCGAGACGGTCCTGCAGCGCCTGCGGCAGATCCCAGTGATACAGGGTGGCAAACGGTTCGATGCCGTTGGCGAGCAGCTCGTCCACCAGCCGGTGGTAGAAATCCAGGCCTTTCGGATTGGGCGTGCCCGATCCTTGCGGAAATACGCGGGGCCAGGCGATCGAAAACCGATAGGCCTTGGCGCCCAGCGCCTTGATCAGCGCGACGTCTTCCTTGTAGCGGTGATAATGGTCGTTGGCATGGTCGGCATGGCTGCGATCCAGGATCTTTCCGGGGGTGTGCACAAAACTGTCCCAGATCGAGGGGCCTCGGCCGTCCTCGTTGACGGCGCCTTCGACCTGATAGGCCGAGGTGGCGGTGCCCCACACGAAGTCCTTCGGGAAGGCGGGGGCGGCGTTGGGGCCCGACGCCGATCTTGCCTTGTTCGGGTCCACCGGGCCGGACTTCGCGGCTGCCGCCGAACTTCCGAACGCCGACCAGGCGGCCAGTTGCGTAAAATGACGGCGGGAAAATCTCCTGAACACTATGCCTCCAACTGCCGGGCGAGACCGCGGATTTGCACCGGAACAAAGCTGGCTGCCGGTCGATTGTCGAGCCGATTTCGGCGGATATGGCTGAAAACAGGGACAATTCGCAGTGACGGAACGTCACTCATTTTTTAGACTATTCCAAAAATTATTGCCAAACCGGAGGTGCCGATGTTATAACTGGTTGCTTCTTCCTGTTCCGAGAAGGAGCCTTTTCTTGACTGATCTTCGCAATTGGCTGGCCGGCCAGCATCCCGGTCTTCGAACCTACAAATCCTTCCGGGACAAGGCGCTGGAATTGTGCGCCACCGACGCCGAGCACAGGGCGCTCTATCGCCTGCTCGCCAATCTCGCCGGAAATTATGTCGCGACGTTCGACGAAGAGCCGCTGCCCGTCGACGTAGCCAAACATGCCTATGACGTATTCCTCGATCTCGTCGACGAAGGTGATCGTTCGATCGGCGCGCCGGTAGAGCAGCAACTCGCTACCCTCAACAAGATCGCCGCCGCGGAGCTGTTTTAGGCGCGTGACGACGGTAGGAGCTCGTAGCCCGTAGCCCGGATGAGCGCAGCGATATCCGGGGTGAGCCTATCGGTCTGTTGCATCCCGGATGTCGCTGCGCTCATCCGGGCTACAGGGCTGACCTCGTCCGAAGGAGCTCGCGAAGCAAGCGTCTCGTCAAAAACCCTTGGCCGAACGGATCGGCGCCGTCATCGCTTCCGGGCGGAACAGGCGTTCGATCTGTTCCGGCGTCAGCAGTTTCTCTTCGAGGACAATATCCGCGACGCGGCGCTTCTGGGCGAGCGCCTGCTTGGCAATGCGCGAACAGACCTCGTAGCCGAGCGCGGGCACCAGCGCGGTCACCAGGCCAATGCTGTCTTCGACCAAAGCGCGGCAGCGTTCTTCATCGGCCTCGATGCCGACGACACATTTGGTCGTCAGCGTAGTGATCGCGGCGGTGAGAACGCGCAGTGAAGACATCACGCAATAGCCGATGGTCGGCTCGAACGCGTTGAGCTGCAGCTGGCCGCCTTCCGCGCACATCGTAACGGTCAAATCGTGCCCGATCACGAGATAGGCGACCTGATTGACGACTTCGGGGATCACCGGGTTGATCTTGCCCGGCATGATCGAGGAGCCGGCCTGGACCGTCGGCAGGCGAATCTCGCCAAAGCCGGCGCGCGGACCGCTGGAGAGCAGGCGCAGGTCGTTGCAGATCTTCGACAGTTTGACCGCGACGCGCTTCAGCACGCCTGAGAACAGCACGAAGGCGCCCATGTCGGAGGTGGCTTCGATCAGGTTGCCGGCCGGCACCATCGCTTCCCGGGAGAGGCGGGCCAGCTCTTCGATCGCCAGCGCGGCATAGCGTGGATCGGCATTGATGCCGGTCCCAATGGCCGTTGCACCAAGGTTGACCTCGCGAAACAGCGCGGCGGCTTCCTTGAGGCGGGCGACATCTTCCTTGATGGTGGCAAAGAAGCCGTCGAATTCCTGGCCCAGCGTCATCGGCACCGCATCCTGCAACTGGGTGCGCCCGATCTTGAGGACGTTGCCGAATTCGACCGCCTTGTATTTGAAGGCCAGCGCCAACTCGTCCAGCGCCGCGACCAGCGGGCCCGACGCGAAGATGATCGCGAGCCGCAGCGCCGTGGGATAGGCATCGTTGGTCGACTGCGCCATGTTGACGTCGTCATTGGGATGCAGGGCGCTGTAGTCGCCTTTCTTCTTGCCCATCAACTCGAGCGCGACATTGGCGATGACTTCGTTGGTATTCATGTTGGTCGATGTGCCGGCGCCGCCCTGTACGGCGTCGACCACGAACTGATCGTGATAGCGTCCGTCCTTCGCGATCAGGTCGCAGGCGCGCTCGATGACGTCGGCTTTTGCCGCGGGCAAATAGCCGAGGCGCCGGTTGGCGCGGGCCGCGGCCTGCTTGACCAGCACCAGCGCGCGGACGAAGTCCGGAAAATGACCGACCGGCACGCCGGTGATGGGAAAGTTGTCGACCGCACGCAGCGTATGAACGCCCCAATAGGCACTGTCCGGCACGTCGGCATCGCCGAGCAGATCGTGCTCGCGGCGCGTGGCAACCTGGGTCAGCTCGATCGACCGGGTGCTGGCGACTGCCACGGTCTGCGGCGGTGCAACGGTGGCAATCTTGTCGTCTGTCATCGGTCAACCTCTAAATGGAGCGTTTGCGGGGCTGCAACGCCGAACGTCCGCCGTGGCGCGTCGACCACGCCATCGGATCGGTGAGGAAATCCTCGATTTGCTTGCGGTCCGCGGGCTTGAACTGTTGGCTGGTCTCCGCCCGCAGGATGTCCTGCCATGTTGCCAGCGGATGCAGCGAAAGGCCAGCCTGCGCCAGGCGATCGGCGGCGCCGGGGAAGGCCGAGTGGTAGAATATCGTCAACACGTCGGTCACATCAGCGCCAGCCTGCCGCAGCCCGTTGGCGAACGATACCTTGCTGGTCGCGTCGGTGGTGAGGTCGTCGATCAGAAGGACGCTGAGCCCGTCGACGGATCCGCCTTCGACCTGGGCATTATGACCGATGCCGAGTGGACGTTTGCGAACGTAGCGAAGCGGCACGTCGAGCGTATCCGCCAGCCAGGACGCGAACGGCATGCCGGCCGTTTCCGCCCCGGCAAGGGCATCGAAACTGCCGGGGGCGATCATGCTGCGCACGGCTGCCGCGGCCAATCGAACCGCCTCCTTGCGAAAGCGCGGTTCGCCGATCAGCAACCGGCAATCGACATAAACCGGGCTGGCCCAGCCGGCCGCGAGCACATAGGGGCGGTCGCGGCTGATCTGGATGGCGCCTGCCTCGATCAGCAGCCGTGCCGTCGCCGCGCCGATGTCATCCGCCGTCATCGCCTGATCTCGCCGATCGACCAGGGCAGGGTCTCGTCGCCGCGGAAGATCACGACCTCATCATCCTCGACCGCGACCGCCGCCGGCACCGCACCGGCACGGCGATGCAGCTCGATGGTTCCGGCATTCGGCGCCACTCCATAAAATCGGGCGCCATTCAGCGATGCAAACGCTTCCAGCCGGTCGAGCGCGCCTTCTTCGTCGAACACCTGGGTATAGGTCTGTAGCGCCGTCGCGCCGCCGAAGACGCCGGCGCATCCGCAACTGGCTTCCTTGGTCCGCGCGGTGTGGGGCGCGGTGTCGGTGCCGATGAAGAAACAGCTATCGCCGGAGGTTGCGGCGCGGCGCAAGGCCAGCCGGTGATGTTCGCGCTTGGCGACCGGGAGACAATAGAGATGGGGGCGCAGACCACCCTGGAACAGCGAGGTCCGGTTGATCACCAGATGATGCGGGGTGATGGTGCCGGCCACAAGCGGCGCATGCGCGCGCACGATGGCCGTGGTCTCTTCCGTGGTGACGTGCTCGACCACCACCTTCAATCCCGGATAGTCCTTGAGAAACGGCAGCAGGACTTGCTCCATGAACACCGTCTCGCGGTCAAAGATATCCACCGCGGGATCGGTGGCTTCGCCGTGAATCAGCACCGGCATGCCGATCCGCTGCATCCGCTCCAGCACCGGACGAATCGCCTTGAGGTCGCGGACGCCATGATGGGAATTGGTGGTGGCGCCGGCAGGATAAAGCTTGGCGGCGATCCAGACCCCCTCAACGTGGCCCTTCTCGATCTCGTCCGGGGAAGTCTGGTCGGTCAGGTAACAGGTCATCAGCGGCTGAAAATCGCTGGCCGCCGGACGGGCGGCGAGAATGCGCTCGCGATACGCCTTGGCCGCGGTCACGGTGGTTACCGGGGGCACCAGGTTCGGCATGATGATTCCGCGCGCGAATTGCGCGGCGGTAAACGGCAGCACGGCGCGCAGCATGGCGCCGTCGCGCAGATGGATGTGCCAGTCATCGGGGCGCCGAATCGTGATGGAACCGGCAGGTGCAGCTTTCGGCTTCACAGCGGCGTCGAACAGGGAATCGATGGTCATAAAGCAGCCTCCGCAAGGGCCCTACGCATCACCGCAACGCCCGACATAAAGTCGCCCATCTTCATATCTTCGTGCGGATTATGCGAGCCATTTTCGTTGCGGATGAAGATCATGGCACTCGGGATACCGGCATTGGCGAATACCGCCGCATCGTGCCCGGCCCCGCTGGGGATCGGCTCGTCCGGCAGGCCGAGGTCGCGGGCCGCGGTGCGCAGCCGGTCGACCCAGGCCGCATCCATGGTAGCCGGCGCGGACTGCAACCTGCGGTCCAGTTTGAACTCCACGCCGCGGTCGTCGCCGATGCTGGCGCATTCCGATACGAACAGGTCGTAGAACGCCTCGAGCGTTTCCTGGCTCTGGCTGCGGGCCTCGAAGGAGAATTTGACGTTGCCTGGAATGCGCGCAATGGCGTGTTCCGAACTGTCCGTGCCCATGATGCCGGACGTGATAACGAGATCGCGGCCCCGCTCGAGCAATGTGCGCCAGTGACGGTCGAGATGGGTGATCAGTTCGGCTGTCGCGAAGACGGCATCGCGACGCAGCCAGCGCGGCACGGCGCCGGAGTGCCCGGCTTCGCCGATACACTCCACCGTGCGGTGCCGGACGTTGCCGCGAATGCCGGTGACGATGCCAATCGGCAGTTCGCGGGCGACCAGGACCGGCCCCTGTTCGATGTGCAATTCGACCCAGGCGGCGACGGTCTTGCTGTCCAGCAAGGGTTCCCCCCCCGCGATGCGATCGACATCCGCGCCGATGTCGCGCATGCAATCCTTTAGCGGTCGACCGGTCACGGCGTGCGGTGAGGCCAGGTCATCCGGGGTCAGGCGGCCGAACAGCGCGCTTGATCCCATATAGGCCTTGCCGAACCAGGCGCTTTCCTCACCACGCAGCCCGAACAGTTTCAATGTTCGCCGAGGCTTGAAACCGTCCCGCTTCAGTCCCGCCAGGATGGCGAGGCCGGCGATGACACCGGCGCCGCCATCGTAATTGCCGCCCTGCGGAACCGAATCGAGATGCGAACCGCAGGCGAGGTAGGGCAGGTCGGGCTGCGTGCCAGGAAGCGTGACCACCAGGTTGCCGCCGGTGTCGCGCTCGCTGGCCAGGTTATATTCCCGGGCGGCGCTCTCGATGATGTCGAGCGCGCGGGACTCGCCCGCGCCAAAACTCTCGCGCGTAATGCCGACACCATCGAAGCTTGCTGCGCGCAGTGCGTCGAACAGCTTTTCGCAAAGCGCCCTGTCGCGCTCGGCGTCCATCGCCGGTATCGCGGCTTCCATCGCCATGACGGTCATTGCGGCGGCGCCACCCAGGAGAGCTCGGGCTCGTCGGATTCCTCGTTCAGGACGGCGCCGATCAGGTCGGCGACGCGCGCAATGTCGCGGCGCTCGCAGAATTTCACCAGGCCATCGATGATCGTCGTCATGGCCGCGGGCTGGACGAAGGTGGCGGTGCCGACCTGCACCGCGGTGGCGCCGGCCAGCAGGTATTCGACGGCGTCTTCGGTGGTCGAGATGCCGCCACAGCCGATCACCGGAATCTTCACGGTCCGGGCGCATTGATAGACTTGCCGCAGCACGATCGGCTTGATGGCGGGGCCGGACAGGCCGCCCATGATGTTGCCGAGGCAGGGCTTGAAGGTCTCGAGGTCGATGGCCATCGCCAGGATGGTGTTGGCGACCACCAGCGCGTCCGCGCCGGCGAGTTCGGCCGCGCGCGCGACCTCGGGGAGGTCGCCGGTGTTGGGCGTCAATTTCACCCAGAGCGGCAACGACGTTGCCGCCCGCAGCTGCCGCACCACCAACTCCGTCGAGGACGCGCGCATCGCGAAAGCCTTGCCGTCTTCCTCGATATTCGGGCACGAGATGTTGGCTTCGATCGCGGCGACCCCGGCACGCGTCAGCTCTGTCGCCAGACGCGCGAAATCCTCGGCCGTCGGAGCCGATATGCTGACCACCAGCGGCGGCTTGTATCGGGTATAATGAGGCAGGGTTTGCTCGAGAAAATACGGCACGCCCTTTGAGGGAATGCCAATCGAATTGATCAGGCCGCCAGCCCGCTCGACGACGCGCGGAAGCGGGTTGCCGGCCCGCAATTCGCGCGTGATCGTCTTGGTCACGAACGCCCCGAGACGGTTGAAGTCCATCACCCTTTCGAGGCCTTCGGCGAAGGTTCCTGAAGCCGGCATGACGGGGTTTGCCAGAGTGAGGCCGCCGACGCGGACCGAGAGATCGATCATGGCAGCGCTTCCATCATGTCGAAGACAGGACCGTCCCAGCAGACCCGGCGGTGCACGATCTCGCCACCGACATTGAAATCCCTCACGCAGCAGAAGCATAGCCCGATCCCGCAGGCCATTTGCTGCTCCATCGCGACCTGGCCGGGAATATCGAATTCGCGGGCAAGGCGCTGTTGCACGCGAAGCAGGCGACTCGAACCGCAGGTGTAGAATGCCTCGCAGCGGCCCTCCGCGATCAGGGCGCGCAGGATGCGTTCGATATTCGCCGGTCCGCTGGTGCTTTCGGAATCGGTAACGGCGATGACTTCGGCGCCGTGGCGCTGGAAAAGATCGACCGACACCATCAATTCGGGACGTCGCGCGCTGAAGATGGCCGTTACTTGGGTGCCGTTGGCCTTTGCCGCTTGCGCCAACGGCGCGAGTGTCGCGAGCCCGGCGCCGCGCCCGATCGCCACGATATGGCGCTGGTCCGGATCAAGCGTGAAACCGACCCCGAGAGGGCCCATGATGTCGATGGTGTCGCCGGCGCGAAGCGTGGCGAGGCCCCGTGTCCCGGCGCCCGCAATCTTGTAGAGAAACTCGACCTCGCGACGCGCGGGATTCACGCCGTACAGGCTCATCGGTCGCCGCAGGAATGGCTGGGCTCCCTCGCTGTGGGGACACAGCAATTGAAAAAACTGCCCCGGCACGGCGCTGGCGGAGACCGCGCCGCACCGTACCACGAGATGGCGATACTCCAGATTGACGCTGTCGTTCGACAGCACCACGGCGTCTTCTCCGACGACGCTCGGAGACCAGGGTGTCCCGGTTTCCGCGACCAGATCTTGTGCGGCCTGGTTTTGAAAGACCGGATCGGCTTCGAGCAGTGAAATCGGACTCTGACTTGTCATGATGGCCTCGTCATGGATCAGCCGCGAACGCGATCAGGTCAGTTCGGCGCCACGGCGGTCCGGGATGAGCAGCCAGAACGCCAGGATGTCGACGATGTACAGCAATGCCAGCAATGCGATCGCGGTATCGAATCCGAAGGCGGCCGCCACCGCGCCCACCACGAGCGGACCAAGGCCGCCGATGGCGCGTCCGATGTTGAAGAGCACGTTCTGGGCCGTGGCGCGCGCGGTGGTCGGATACAGCTCGCTCATCAGCGCGCCGTATCCGCCGAGCATGCCGTTGACGAACAGGCCCATCACGGCGCCTCCGATCAACAACGCCATGGGATCGGTGAGTTTCGAATAGACCACGACCATGATCGCGGCGCCGATCATGTAGGTGATGAAGGCGGGCCGGCGGCCGACGCGGTCGGCGAGATGGCCGAACACGAAAATGCCGACCGCCATGCCGGCGATGGTCACCGCGGTCCAGGTCGCCGATTGCGCAAGGCCAAATCCGAACCGCGAGGACAGATAATTCGGCAGCCAGATCATTACGCCGTAATATCCAAAGTTCTGCACCGAGCAGAGAATGATCATGCCGATGCTGATCCTGGTGGTTTCGGCGTCCTTGACGAGCAGGTTGATCGGCAGGCTGGTGGTCGCAGCACCGGCGGTACGCGCGACAAACACGTCGGGCTCGTGGAGATTGTGCCGGATGAAGTAGGCGGCGATCGCGGGAAGAATTCCGATCGCGAACATGCCGCGCCAGCCGATGACCGGAAGCAGCATCGGCGTCACGATGGCTGCCGCGAGCACGCCAAGCTGCCATCCCAATCCGACGTAGGACGACACGCGCGCCCGTTTCGAGGCCGGCCATGCTTCGGCGACGAGCGCCATGCCGATACCGAATTCGCCGCCCAACCCGATGCCGGCAATGGTGCGGTAGATCAACAGATCCCAGTAGCCTTGCGCCAGCGCGCACATGCCGGTGAAGACGGCGAACAGCACGATGGTCCAGGTCAGCACACGGACGCGACCGATGCGATCCGACAGCATGCCGAAGACGACACCGCCAATGACGGCACCGATCAGGGTGGCGGTGACGAGAGAAGCGCCCTGCGCCGGACCAAATCCGAGATCCGCGGAAATGACGCGAAGCATGAATCCGAGAATCAGCAGGTCGAACCCGTCCATCGCATAGCCCAGGGCGGATCCCAACAGCGCTTTGCGGGCTTCGCTTTCCTTGGCTGACGTAAAACTACCTTCTGAAATAGCGCTATCGGCAGTGTCCTGAAAATGGCTCATGGTGACCCCCTGTCCCAACGATGATGTCTCAAACCGGCGAAAAACGAGTTGCGGCCGGGAACGCAAGCGACGGTCCAGCCAGACATTTTTTTCTTGAAGCAAGCGAAGCAGCGTCGAACCGTTGCGCCAGCGCGTGGCTGCGCCGGCGCGGCCGAATGATTGGCGCGATCACGGGATATCGACCGCGATCACGAAGAAGGGAATTCACACCTTCTTCGTATATAAATCAAGATTAATCTATAAACATGGACTGACGTCAATTTAGGCCGAAACGATCCGGATCGGGCCGGTCGCCGGGAACAGGCTCGACGCTGCTTTGCAGGACAGCCTTAATTATCGGGAAACACGACAGTTTTCGCTAGCGCACGGGTTCGAGCGGACGACCAGCAATCATCGTCCCGGATGGTCGCGAGGGGAAAGTCCCGCCGCGCGAGCGACGGCAGCCTGGCCAGAACGTAGGCTCATTAACGCGCAGCCATGGCCGGATCGACACAGGCTGGATGAACGCAAGGGCGTTGGCGGGAGTTTGCCATCGCGCGACACGACGACACTGTTTGGCCTTGTTGAAGAACCGCTCAACCAGGTTGCGGGCGCGGTAGTGGCAGGGCTGAAACAGCCCGCCTGATGTGAATATGGGGCCGAACTAAAGCAGTTCAAGAATTGCAAAAGCTTCGATTTGCCGCCTTAAGAAATCCCTTCAGAAACATGCGCGTGCTCATCTGTTCGGTGGGAACGCGGGCGGGCTGAAACCCGCCATTGCGAACGACGGGAGCGGTTTGATGACCATGCCGGATATCGATATCTTGATCGTGGGTGCGGGCCCGACCGGCCTGATGTTGGCGGGCGAATTGGCATTGGCAGGCGTCGACGTTGCCATCGTCGAACGGCGCGCCAGCCAGGACCTCGCCGGCTCGCGCGCCGGCGGTCTGCATTCACGCACTATCGAGGTTCTCGATCAGCGCGGAATCGCCGATCGGTTTCTCTCGCAGGGGCAGAAGGCGCAGGTCGCCCGGTTCGCCGGGGTCTCTCTGGATATCAGCGACTTTCCTACCCGGCACAATTACGGGCTCGGGCTGTGGCAGAACCACATCGAGCGCATACTGACCGGCTGGGTCGGCGAGCTCGCGGTACCGATCCATCGCGGACGTGAGGTGACGGGTTTCGCGCAGGACGACACCGGCGTGGACGTCGAGCTGTCGGACGGCCAGTCGCTGCGGGCGGGATATCTCGTCGGGTGCGACGGAGGACGCAGTCTCATCCGCAAGGCCGCCGGTATCGAATTCCCCGGGTGGGATCCGACGACGAGCAGCCTGATCGCCGAGGTCGAGATGGCCAAGGAGCCGGAATTGGGCATCCACCGCAATGCCTTTGGCATCCATTCTTTCTGCAGAGTGAAGTACGAGATCCGCGACGGCGAGGTGGTCTACGCGGATAGCGGGCCGGTAGGGGTCATGGTGACCGAACAGCACGTCGGACCCACGACGGAACCCAC
>JAQGJF010000661.1 GCA_028290765.1 Tardiphaga sp. | reverse complement strand
ACGGCATGGAAATCGGGCGCGAGGTCGCGCCTTGCAGCATCGCCGCCTTCCGCAACGAGCCGGTCCACGTCAACGACGTCGCCCGGGAACCGCTGTGGCGGGATTTCTACGACGGCGCGCTCCGCCGTCAATTCCGCGCCTGCTGGTCGACCCCGATCGTCGGCGTCGACAACGCGGTCGTCGGTACCTTCGCGATCTACGGCAGGGATCCGCGCAGCCCCGATCGGCAGGCGCTGGAGTTGATCGCCTCGGTGACCCAAACCCTGGCGCTGGCGATCGAGCGGCATAATTCCGACCAGGCGCTTCACGAGCGGGAAGCGGAACTGGCGCGCGTGCAGCAGATCGGCCAGATCGGCGGCGTCGAGATCGACCTGCGCGGCGGCATTCGCAACCGTCCGCGCTCGCCGGAATATCTGGCGATTCATGGTCTGCCGCCCGATTCGACCGATTCCCACGAGGACTGGATCGGGCGCATCCACCCGGACGACCGCGAACGCACGGTGCGGAAACTTCTGAGCGCCATCGAGGGGCCAGGCGATCACTATTCGTCGCAGTACCGCATCGTCAGGCCCAATGACGGTCAGGTCAGATGGATCGCGGTCGAGTCGCGGATCGAGCGCGACGCCGAGGGCCACCCGCTGCGGCTGGTCGGTGCGCATATCGACGTCACCGACCGCATGCTGGCGCAGGAAACGCTGCGCGAAAGCGAAGAGCGCTTTCGCCTGATCGCCAACAGCGCCCCGGTTCCGATCTGGGTCAGCAAGCTGAACGGGCAACGGGCCTTTGCCAATCAGGCCTATCTGGACTTTCTCGGCCTGAGCTATGACGAAGCGCTGGTGTTCGACTGGCGCAAGATCCTGCATCCGGAAGACCTGCCGCGGATCCTCAAGGAACAAATCGCCGGCGAAGCATCGCGGAAACCGTTCGCGCTGGAAGCGCGCTATCGCCGTGCCGACGGGCCGTGGCGGTGGATCCGGTCGGAATCGCAACCGCGCTGGGATGCCACCGGGCAGCATGTCGGCTTCATCGGGGTCGCCCATGACATCACCGCGGCCAAGCAGGCCGAGAGCGAGCTGCGCCGCCTCAACGAGACGCTCTCGGTCCAGGTTGCGCGACGCACCCGCGAGCGCGACCGCATCTGGAACGTGTCGCAGGATCTGCTGCTGGTGCTCGACCAGCAGGGCCGGTGGATCAGCGTGAACCCGGCCTGGAGCACCGTGCTCGGCTGGGCCGAGGATGTCCTGCTCCTGGAAAACGGCGATACCGACCAGATCATGCCGGCCGTGCGGCAGGCCTGTCGCGAATTGACGCGCCTGGTCGTCAACGGCGAAAATCCGCGCTTCGAAAGCGAGTTTCCGCATTTCGACGGCACCCGGCGGTGGATCTCCTGGACCTCGGTGCTCGATGACGACATGATCTACGCGGTGGGCCGCGACATGACCTCGGAACGCGAGGCCCAGCGCGTGCTTCACACCACCGAAGCGGAACTGCGCCAGGCGCAAAAGATGGAGGCGGTGGGACAGCTCACCGGCGGCATCGCCCACGATTTCAACAATCTTTTGACCGGCATCATCGGCGGCCTCGAAATCGTGCAGCGGCGGCTCAAGGCCGGCCGCACCGACGACGTCAACCGCTTCATCGAACCGGCGATCAATTCGGCGCACCGCGCCGCGGCTTTGACCCACCGGCTGCTGGCGTTTTCCCGCCGCCAGTCGCTGGATTCGAAGCCGGTCAAGGTCGAGCGGCTGATCGACGGCATGGATGAAATGCTGCGCCGAACCCTCGGCGAACAGATCGACCTGCGGATTGCCTGTGCGCCCGATTTGTGGACCGCCGAGGCCGACCACAACCAGCTCGAAAATGCCATCCTCAATCTGGTGATCAACGCCCGCGACGCGATGCCGGACGGCGGCCATTTGAACGTGAATGCGGAAAACCTGCTGGTGGAAGAGCCGGTCGCAATCGGTCGCGAGCAGGTGTCTGGCGGTGAATATGTAGTGGTTTCGGTGAGCGACCAGGGCATCGGCATGGCGGCCGGCGTGATCGAGCGCGCCTTCGATCCATTCTTCACCACAAAGCCGATCGGGCAGGGCACCGGTCTCGGCCTGTCGATGGTGTATGGCTTCGCCAAACAGTCACGCGGGCATGTCCATATCGACAGCACGGTTGGACAAGGCACCACGGTGCGGATTCTTCTGCCGCGCACGCACCTGGCCGATCCGCTGGATCATCGGCCGCCATCGGCCGGGGCGATCCGGGCCCGTGATGGCGAGTGCATTCTGGTGGTGGAGGATGAACCCGGCGTCCGCATGACGGTGATCGAGCTGCTCCATGAACTCGGCTATCGCGTGCTGGAGGCGGCCAGCGGTCCGGATGCCATGTCGGTCATGGAAGGCATGCCGCACATCGATCTCCTGGTGACCGATGTGGGATTGCCCGGCATGAACGGCCGTCAGCTCGCCGAGCATGCGCGTCAGCAGCGTCCGGCCTTGAAGGTTCTGTTCATGACCGGCTACGCCGAAAAGGCGGCGGTCCGGTCCGATTTCATCGGCGACGGAATGGACCTGATCACCAAGCCGTTCGCGGTCGACCATCTGGCGGCCAAGATTCGCGAAATGATCGAGGGCGGGTAGCGCAAGATGATTTCAGGTCAGATCGGAATCGCCAGCTCCGTCATTGCGAGGAGCTCTTGCGACGAAGCAATCCAGTCTTCCTTTGCGGCCCTGGATTGCTTCGCGGAGCCTGTCATCGGGCGCGCATTCGCGCGACCCGTTGGCTCGCAATGACGGGGCTGGTGACGGCGATTCGGCTTAAAGATGCCGGGGCGCTTTTGCCC
>JAQGJF010000615.1 GCA_028290765.1 Tardiphaga sp. | reverse complement strand
CTCAAGGTCGCGTTCCTCGCCGACTACAATGTCAGCCTTGCCGAAATCATCATCCCGGCCGCCGATCTGTCCGAGCAGATTTCCACCGCGGGCATGGAAGCCTCCGGCACCGGCAACATGAAGCTCTCGCTCAACGGCGCCTTGACCATCGGCACCCTGGACGGCGCCAATCTCGAGATCCGCGATCATGTCGGCGCGGAGAACATCGCCATCTTCGGCATGGAAGCGATGGACGTGGTGGTACGCCGCAAGCAGGGACTGGACGCCACCGATGTGATCTCGCGATCGCCGCATCTGGGGCGCGCGATCAAGGCCATCGAAGCCGGCGAATTTTCCCCCGACGATCCCGGACGGTTCACCTCGATCGGACATGCGCTACGGCATCTCGACCATTACATGGTCAGCGCCGATTTCGATGCCTATTACGCCGCCCAGCGCGGCATCGACGCACGCTGGCAGGTCGGCCCCGCCTGGGCCCGCGCCGGCATCATCAACGTCGCGCGCATGGCGTGGTTCTCGTCCGACCGCACCATCGCCGAATATGCGCAGGACATCTGGGACGTCCCGGTGAAAATGGCGGCGGGTACGGATGCGCCGTCCGCGGTTGCACGGCAGGCACAGCGCAAGGCGCCGTAGCCATCACAGACCGTCATCGCCCGACTTGATCGGGCGCCAGTATTGCAGAGCGTCGATGATAAAAAAGGGGCGGCCGACTGGCCGCTCTTTTTTGTCACTCCGGGGCGCGCTCTTGTGCGGGCCCGGAATGACGGTTGCTCAGATCCCCTGCGTCGCTGTGCCGGTGACCAGGCTGGTGCTGCCGGTGGTGGGATCGGTGATCGCGGTCCGGATCGAAGCGCCGCCGCCCTGCGCGTCCGTGGCGGGGTCGGTGTCGGTCGCGGCGGTTGCCGGCGTCTGCGCCTTGGTCAGGGTGAATTTGGTATCGCCGATCCGGAACGAACTGTCCTTGATCAGCACGCTCTGATATTGCACCGTCGTTCCGCTCTGGTACTTCACCTGGGCGCGGAAGCCGTTGACCTGCGACACGCTGATCTGGAATTTCTGATTGTTCGAATAGGTGCCGTCCCAGGTGCCCTGGTAACTGGCGGGATCGACATTGGTGTAGGGCGTGTTGGACGGTGTACTCAACGTCGCCGAGGTATAACTCGACGACAGGATGCTCATGATGTCGGCCATGCCGATGCTCCGCGCCTGTTCAGGATTGGAGCACTACGCGGGCTTGCGGTTAATCGAAGATTGAGCCTCGTGTCCGGCCGTTGCCAAGGCTATCTCAGACACAATTCGAAATGAAAAAGGCCGCAGGGCCGACCCTTGGAGAATGCCATGCTGACCACAACGCCCGACGCCGCCGTTCATCGATTCGATGACGCGACGCGCGTGCGTGCCGGCGACAGCCGATGGAGCGGCCATACCAGCACGGGTTACTGGGCCTTCGTCGGCCCGTTCGGCGGCGTCACCGCGGCGACCATGCTGCGCGCGCTGATCGATCATCCGGAACGGATCGGCGATCCGCTTGCTCTCACCGTCAATTTTTGCGCGCCGATCGCAGAAGGCGCCTTCGATCTCGACGTCCGGCTCATCAAGGCCAACCGCTCGACGCAGCACTGGTCGGTCGAACTGACGCAGAATGGCAGCGAGGTTGCGACCTTTGCCACCGCGGTGTTCGCGACGCGCCGGCCGTCATGGTCGCACCAGCCGGCGCCCTTTCCGCAAGCCACGCCGTTCGAACAGACCCGGTCCTATCCCAAATTGGCGGCGTCGTGGGTCGGCGAATATGACCTGCGCTTTGTCGATGGCCGGCCGATGCTGGGCGGTGCGCCCCACGCCGAGCCGGCCAGCGCATTCTCCAAGGTGTGGATCGGCGACCGGATTCCCCGAAAGATCGATGCGCTTTCGCTGATGGCGATGTCCGACGCGTTCTTCGGACGCATCTTCCACGTCCGCAACGAGCTGGTGCCGTTCGGCACGGTGTCGCTGACGACCTATTTTCATGCCGACGCCGCCGACCTGCTGGCCGAGGACACCACCCACGTCCTCGCCGTCGCCGATGCCAAGAGCTTCCACAAGAGCTTTGGCGACCAGAATGGCGAGCTGTGGTCGCCCGGCGGACGGCTGCTCGCCACCACCCATCAGATCGCCTACTTCAAGGCGTGAAGCGTCACGAACCAATCACCGCCTCGGCGCCGGCCTTGGCTTGCACGGGCACCAGCAGATAGCTGACGCCGTTTTGCTGGGCTTTTGGAAAACGCCCGGCGCGAATGTTGACCTGGATCGACGGCAGCAGCAGGGTCGGCGCCGACAGCGTCGCGTCGCGCGCGGTGCGCATGGCGACGAAATCATCCTCGCTGACGCCATTGCGCAGGTGCACGTTGTTGCGTTGCTCGCGCACGGTAGTCTCCCAGGCGTAGACATCGCGCCCCGGCGCCTTGTAGTCGTGGCACATGAACAGCCGCGTGTCGGGCGGCAGCGTCAACAGCTTCTGGATCGAACGATAGAGTTGCCTGGCATCGCCGCCGGGAAAATCCGCCCGCGCAGTGCCGTAATCCGGCATGAACATGGTATCGCCGACGAACACCGCGTCGCCGATCCGGTAGGACAGGTCGGCCGGCGTGTGACCGGGCGTATACAGGGCTTCCACGGTGAGCTCGCCGATCCGAAAAGTTTCGCCGTCGGCGAACAGCCGGTCGAAATCGCTGCCATCGGTGCGAAGGTCGTCGGCGTTGAAGATCGGCCGGAAGATGCGCTGCACATCCTTGATGTGTTCGCCGATCCCGATGGTCGCGCCGGTCTTCGACTTGATATAGGGTGCGCCCGACAGGTGGTCGGCATGGGCGTGGGTTTCCAGCACCCATTCGATGGTCAGGCCGTCATCCCGGGCCGCCTTCAGAATCGCTTCGACCGAGCACACGTCGACGCTGCCCGCCTTGTGATCGTAGTCGAGCACGGGATCGATCACCGCGGCGCGCCGCGTAACGGGGTCGGCCACCAAGTAGCTGATGGTGTTGGTGGCCTGGTCGAAGAAGGCCTTGATCACCGGGGCGGACGATGCGGTCACGGTCGACTCCTGATGCTGGATGCCGAGGACTCTATCTTACCACCGTCTCCGCGAACAACGTCGGATCTCTGTCCTGGAACGGCTTCCAACACGTAAAAAGGCGGCCATCCGGCCGCCTTTTTCAGTCACGTATCCGTTATGCGGTTCTACTCTGCCGCGAGCTTTACTTCCGGCGCGGCGGCGCGGACGTCGGCGTCGACCTGGGCTTCGAACTTGGCGAAGTTCTTCTGGAACATGCCGACCAAAGCGCGCGCGGTCTTGTCGAACTCGGCCTTGTTGGCCCAGGTCTTGACCGGATCGAGGATATTCGCATCGACGCCGGGCAGCGCGGTCGGCACCGCAAAACCGAAATACTTGTCGGTGCGGAACTCGACATTGCGCAGCGAGCCGTTCAGCGCCGCGGTCAACAGCGCGCGGGTCGCCTTGATCGGCATGCGTTGGCCGGTGCCGTATTTGCCGCCGGTCCAGCCGGTGTTGACCAGCCAGCAATCGACATTGTGCGTGGCGATCAGCTCGCGCAGCATGTTGCCATAGAAGGAAGGGTCGCGCGGCAGGAACGGCGATCCGAAACAGGTCGAGAATTCCGGCTGCGGCTCATTACCGAGGCCACGCTCGGTGCCCGCGACCTTGGCGGTATAGCCGGACAGGAAGTGATACATCGCCTGCGCCGGCGTCAGCTTGGCGATCGGCGGCAGCACGCCGAACGCGTCCGCCGCCAGCATCACCACGTTCCTGGGCTGGCCGGCACGGCCGGTGCGCGAGGCGTTGGGGATGAAATCCAGCGGATAGGCGGAGCGGGTGTTTTCGGTCTTGGAGCCGTCGTCGAAATCCGGCGCGCGGGTATACTGGTCCAGCACCACGTTTTCGAGCACGGCGCCGAAGCGCTTGGAAGCCGCGTAGATTTCCGGCTCGGCTTCCTGCGAGAGATGGATGCATTTGGCGTAGCAGCCGCCCTCGAAATTGAAGATGCCATCCTTGCCCCAGCCGTGTTCGTCGTCGCCGATCAGCGTGCGTTTGGGATCGGCCGACAGCGTGGACTTGCCGGTGCCGGACAGGCCGAAGAAGATCGCGGCGTCGCCGTCGGGGCCGACATTGGCCGAGCAATGCATCGGCATCACGCCCATGTCGGGCAAATAATAGTTCAGCGTGGTGAACACGCTCTTCTTCATCTCGCCGGCATAATAAGACCCGCCGATCAGGACGATCTTGCGGGCGAAATCGATCGCGACGACGTTCTCCGAGCGCACCCCATGGCGTTTAGGGTCGGCCCTGAAGCTCGGCAGATCGATGATGGTGAGTTCGGGCACGAAGCTCGCCAGCGCGGACGCCTCCGGGCGGATCAACAGCGTGCGAATGAACAGCGAATGCCAGGCCAGTTCGGTAAAGACCCGGGTCTTGATCTGGAAGCTCGGATCGGCGCCGCCGTAAAGGTCCTGCGCGAACAGCGTCATGCCTTCGGCGTGCTTGACGAAGTCGACGTAGAGCGCCTCGAACTGTTGCGATGTGATCGACTGGTTGCCCGCCCACCACATGTTCTTGTCGGTGGTGGCGTCGCGAACCGTAAACTTGTCCTTTGGGCTGCGGCCGGTGAATTCGCCGGTGTCGGCAC
>JAQGJF010000585.1 GCA_028290765.1 Tardiphaga sp. | reverse complement strand
GAGCACGCCAAGGCGCTCTGGGCCAAGAGCGAGGAGATGGTGGGCGAAAGCTTCTAACCACCCATCCGACACACGAAGAGAAGCCGACATGTGCCCAGCGAAATTAGTTCATTACCGGCGTGAGCAGCGGCTTCGGCCGGATCATCACCGAACGATTGCTCGCGGGCGACAGCGTTGATCGTGGTTGCGAGGGCCGGCGTTGAACGCGCGCCGCGCCTAAGCAGACGCAAGCTTCAAAGCGACGATCCCGGTCAGCACCAGCGCGATGCCACTGATCTTCATGAGGTTCAGCGTTTCACCAAACAGCACGACGCCCATCAGCAAGGTGCCGACAGCGCCGATACCGGTCCAGACCGCATAGGCCGTTCCGACCTGCAGGATCTGCAGCGCTCGGCCGAGCAGGAAGACGAAGGCCGCAAGCAAGGCCAGCGAGACGAGGCTCCAGCCGAGGCGCGTGTAGCCCTCGGCGTATTTCATCGAGATCGCCCAGGCCACATCGAGCAGGCCAGCGGTGATGAGCGCCAGCCAGGCCAGCGACGTCGACATCGGACCTTACGCCGCCAGTTTCAGAAGGTGCGCGTTATGCCGGACCAGGAACGCGCGCAGCAGGTCCGGATAATCCGGCCCGACCGCGCCCTGGACGCTGGGCCGTTTCGCTAGTTGCACCCGCCACGCCCGCAGCTTCGGCGTATCGGCAAACACGCCAAGATCGGTCAACCGATCGAACAGGTCGAAGTAGCGAAAGATCGGCGCGAATACCGCATCGACGAGACCGAATCGCTCGCCCGCGAAGAACGGACCCGGGCCCAGCGCCGCTTCGACGTGCGCGAACTTCGCGGCCACCGCCTCCCGCTTGTTGTCGAGCACTAAAGCCTCCGTGGTGGTCTCAAGACCCCACAGATCGGTGAGGATGGCCGAACCGAACTCCATCCACGCCCGATGCTGCGCGCGCTGCAGCGGATCGTCAGGATGCAGCTTCGGACCACGCTGGGTTTCCTCGATGTACTCGCAGATCACATTGCTCTCGAACAGCACCGCCTCGCCGTCCTCCGTGCCGACGCGCAGCACGGGTACCTTGCCGAGCGGCGAAATGGCCTTGAACCAGTCCGGCTTGTTGGCGAGATCGATATCGACGCGCTCGAACGGCACGCCCTTTTCAATCAGCGCGATCGCCGCGCGCTGCACATAGGGACAGAGCTTGTGGCTGATCAGTGTCAATTTCGTCGTCATCGGCGCGGCTCCATTTCATGCATCTGCATCCAGATTAGATGCAATTGCATGAAACAGTCAAGTCCGCGGACGGGGCCTGCTCCGCTACGGCCTGGCGATGACACCGCCGGTCATGGGGATGCGAACCCCGGTCGTCGCCGGGTAGCTCAGCGGCAATCCTTTCAATCCACGCGCGGCAAGGAAGCCGAAGGCCTGCGCCTCCATGGCATCGGCCGACCAGCCCAGCGCATCGGCGGATTCCACCGTTGCCGGATTGAGCCACTGACGCAGCATCCGCAGCATCGTCAGGTTGCGCGCGCCGCCACCGGTGACGATCCAGCTTTGCGGCACTTTCGGCAGCAGCGGAACGATCCCGGCGATTGCCGCAGCGGTGAACGCCGTCAGCGTTGCCGCGCCATCGACCGGGCGCAGATCACTTGGCGCCAGCGCGGAAAACTGGTTTCGATCGAGCGATTTCGGCGGCGGTTGCGTAAAGAAGGGATGCTGCAAGGCTTGTGTGAGCCACGCCTCGTCGACGATCCCCTGCGCTGCCAGCCGGCCCTCGCAATCGAACGGCTGGCCCATGACCCGGAACATGAAATCGTCGAGCAGCGCGTTTCCCGGCCCGGTGTCGCAGGCGATCAGGGCGTCGGCGCCGTCGATGTAAGTGATGTTGGAGACGCCGCCAATATTGACCACGACGATCGGCCCTTCGCGGTCGAGCGACTGGGCGAGCGCGCGATGATAGACCGGGACGAACGGCGCGCCCTGCCCGCCGGCGGCGACGTCGGCGGCGCGAAAATCATGCATCACCGGAAGGTGGATCGCCCTGGCCAGCGCCGTGGCGTCGCCGATCTGCACTGTCAGCCTGTCCGCCGGACGGTGCAGCACGGTCTGGCCGTGAAAGCCGACGATGTCGATGTCGCCGCTGGCGATGCGGTTCTGGGCAATAAAGGCCGCGACGGCCTCGGCATGGGCCATGGTCACGGCGCGCTCGGCCGTGCCCAGAATCCCCGGCCGCGCGTCGCGCCGCGACAGGCCGACCGCCTCCGCCAGCGCCTGCCGCAACAACCCGCGCTCGTTTTCGCTGTAGGGACGGTATCCGGAGGGCCCGAGCGCCTTCACCCGCTTGCCATCGGTTTCGATCAATGCCACATCGACCCCGTCGAGCGAGGTCCCGCTCATCAGACCGATTGCTGTCAGCATCATTGATTTGGCACCTTCGCAGACGGCGTGTTTCCGACGTCGAACTTGTGTCGAACCCGCGCATCTTATAATGCCACGGGGCGCCCCAACCCGGCAGCCTAAAACCGCGCCACGCCCCGACTTAAGCGGCTTAGCGTGAAATAATCGTGATCAGAGTCTCAGAACCATGACGGCTTTTAAATCTGATTTTCTCAATGTGCTGCAGGATCGCGGCTTCATCCACCAGATCTCCGATCCGGAGTCGCTGGATGCGCTGGCCGCCCGCCATGAGCTGACCGCCTATATCGGATTCGACTGCACGGCCCCGTCGCTTCACGTCGGTTCCATGGTGCAGATCATGTGCCTGTACTGGCTGCAGCAGACCGGCAACAAGCCGATCGCCTTGATGGGCGGCGGCACCACCCGGGTCGGCGACCCCTCCGGCAAGGACGAGACCCGCAAAATCCTTTCGATCGAGGACATCGAAAGCAACAAGGAAGGCATCAAGCAGGTTTTCTCGCGTTTCCTTACATTCGGCGACGGCAAGCACGACGCCATCATGCCGGACAACGCGGAGTGGCTGACCAAGCTGAACTGGATCGAGATGCTGCGCGACATCGGCCGGCATTTTTCGGTCAATCGCATGCTGGCGATGGATTCGGTCAAGCTGCGGCTCGAGCGCGATCAGGAGATGAGCTTCATCGAGTTCAACTACATGATCCTGCAGGCCTACGACTACGCCGTGCTCAACCAGCGCTACGACTGCCGGCTGCAAATGGGCGGCTCGGACCAATGGGGCAATATCGTCAACGGCATCGATCTCGGCCGCCGCATGGGCACGCCGCAGCTCCACGCCCTGACGACACCGCTGATCACGACCGCGGGCGGCGCCAAGATGGGCAAGACCGCCTCGGGCGCGGTCTGGCTCAACGCCGACATGAAGAGCCCTTACGAATACTGGCAGTTCTGGCGCAACACCGAGGACGCCGACGTCGAACGCTTCCTGAAGCTGTTCACGACCTTGCCGCTGAGCGAGATCGACCGGCTTGCAGCCCTCAAGGGCCAGGAAATCAACGAAGCCAAGAAGGCGCTCGCCGACGCCGCCACGGCGCTCCTGCACGGCGCGGACGCGGCGCGGCAGGCGGCGGAGACGGCCCGGCAAACCTTCGAGGAAGGCGCGATCGCGGAAAATCTGCCGACCGTGGAGATGGCGCGCGGCGAGTTCGAAGCCGGGATCGGCGTGCTCGCTGCGTTCGTCAAGGCCGGCCTCGTCGCCTCCAACGGCGAGGCGCGGCGCCAGATCAAGGGCGGCGGCCTGCGCGTCAACGATGCCGCCGTGACCGATGAGAAGCTGGTTCTCACGCCTGCCCAACTGACCCCGGAAGGCGTCATCAAGCTCTCGATGGGCAAGAAGAAGCACGTCCTGCTCCGCCCCGCATAGGTGCATTCGCCTGAGCCCACTGCTCCCGGCCGGTAAAACGCGTTCCATGTTCGACGTCGCCCCGCGTTTACCCAGAGATTGGCCCCGAATTGACGACGGATACCAGGACCGCAGAGCGCACCGGCTTCGCCGTCCTCGGCGCGTGCTTCGCGCTGTCCGTGCTCGGGCGCGGGCTCGCGGAAAGTTTCACCGTATTCCTGCTGCCGATCTCGCAATCGTTCGGCTGGGACCGCGCCGAGGTGGTGTCGATCTACTCGCTGACCGCTTTGTGCAGCGGCCTCGCCTCGCCGCTGGTCGGCCGGCTGTTCGACCGGTCGGGCCCGCGCGTCGTTTTCACGCTCGGCATGGTGCTGCTGGGCGGCTCGCTGCTGGCCGCGGCCTATATGCAGCGGCTCTGGCAGTTCCAGCTCCTGATCGGCATCTGCTTGGGCTTCGGCATTGCCTGCATCGGCAATGTCCCGAACTCGATCCTGCTCGGGCGATGGTTCAGCAAGCGGCTGCCGACCGCGATGTCCATCATCTATTCCGCGACCGGTGCCGGCGTCCTGATCATCCTGCCGATCGCACAGATCCTGATCGACCGGTTCGGCTGGCGCAGCGCCTATCAATGTTTCGGCGCCGTGGTGCTGCTGCTGCTGTTGCCGCTGCTGATCCTGCCGTGGCGCCGCTTCGCATCGGGCTCCGAGCACCTGACCCAGGCCAAAACCCATGATCTCGTCGACGAAGGCTGGACGTTCCTGCGCGCCTTGCGGCACCACGCCTTCTGGGCGCTGTTTTCGACGTTCTTCTTCACTGCCATCGGCATGTATGCGATCGCGCCGCAAGTGGTCGCCTACCTGATCGACGCCGGATTTCCGCCGCTGCAGGCGGCAACCGCCTGGGGATTCAGCGGCGTCGTGCTGCTGTTCGGCATGCTCGGC
>JAQGJF010001014.1 GCA_028290765.1 Tardiphaga sp. | reverse complement strand
TGCGCCGGCGTGACCTTGAAATCGGTCGCGACCGCGATCGAAATTCCGCTGAAGAGCGGCAATGTGATTGCCGAAGGCGATCTTGATTTTCGCGGTACGCTCGGCGTCGACAAGGAAGCGCCGGTCGGCTTCGCGGAAATCCGGCTGCGCTTCGACGTCGGCACCGACGCGCCGCAGGATAAGCTTGATCTCCTGCTGAAACTCACCGAGCGCTATTGCGTGGTCTACCAGACCATCAAGAACGGCCCGAAGGTTTCGGTGTCGATGCACCGGGTGTGATGCGCAATTGATCGCGGCGCTCTTACCCTCCCCTGGAGGGGGAGGGTCGATCGCTCGGGACGAAGCATAGCTTCGTCCTTAGCAATCGGGGTGGGGTGATTGTTCATCCGCAGCTTCACCCCACCCCACCCCGTCTCGCATCGCGCTTTGCGCCACGCGACATAGCCGATGCGAAGCATCGGCGTTCTCTATAGCGACGGCGGCCGAAGGCCGCCTCTGCCCTCCCCCTCCAGGGGAGGGTAAGAAAGAATCCCCTATCTCATGTCCCCCGAACTCGCCTTCATCCTGACGCTCGCACTGCGCATGGCCGTCACGGCGGCGTTCGTGGTCGGCGCGTCCGTCATCACCGAGCGCTCCGGACCGGTGATCGGTGCGCTGGTGGCGACATTGCCGATCTCGGCCGGGCCATCTTACGTGTTTCTCGCGCTCGATCATGATGCCGGCTTCATCGCGCAAGGCGCGCTGGCGAGTCTGCCTGTCAACGCGGCCACGATCCTGATGGGTACGACCTATGTGGTGCTGGCGCAGCGCCGCAGCGTATTGGTCAGCTTCACCGTCGCGGTAACGGTCTGGCTCGCGCTGGTCGTGCTGGTGAGGATGACCGGCTGGTCGCTCGATGCCGGCATCGCCGCCAACGTAATCGCCTTTGCGATCGGTCTGCCGCTGGTGCAACGGTTTCGCGCCGTCCGGATGCCCTTGATCACGCGGCGATGGTACGACATCCCGTTGCGCGCGGCTCTCGTTGCGACCCTGGTCGCGACCGTGGTGACGCTGTCGGGCTGGGTCGGGCCGGCGGTCAGCGGCACGCTCGCGATATTTCCCATTGTCCTCACCAGCCTGATGCTGATCCTGCAGCCGCGCATCGGCGGGCCGCCGACCGCCGCCGTGATCGCCAACAGCATCTGGGGATTGATCGGCTTTGGCATCGCCATCGCGGTGATGCATCTCGCCGCGCTGCGCTTCGGTTCGGCGGTCGCTCTCAGCCTCGCGCTGGCGGTCTGCGTGGGGTGGAATCTCGGGCTGTGGGGATGGAGCCGGATGCGGCGATTGGTTCGATGAATGCGCGTGGTTGGGACGTGGCTTCACCAATCGTTAACGACTTTTATCAACGTAAATTTGCGACTCGATTTGTTAGACCTGCCTCCCGGTGCATCTTCCAACCATCTCACGCCAGGTAGGTATCATCATGTCTCGCGTCATTGCCGCACTCTTCGCGACTGCCGTCGTCGCTGCCGTTGTCCCGACAGCCGCGACCGCCGGATGCTATAATTGTTACGCACCGCCACAGCCTTGTCCGACCTGCTATCAGCAGGTTGTCGCGCCTCCAGAGTACCGCGCCGTCCAGGAAACCGTCATGGTGGCGCCGGGTCGTGTCGTCGCGCATCGCACGCCTGCGCAATATCGAACGGTCATGGTCCCGCAGACGGTCATGGTCGCTCCCGCAGCCGTTGCCTACGAGCAGGTACCCGCTCAATACGCGACCCGGCAGCGTGTCGAAATGGTGGCTCCGGCGCGCGCCTATTACCTGCCGGTGCCGCCACGTTGCAGTTCCTGCGGCTACTGAGGCCGCGCCGGGAGCAGGGGGCGTTTCAGCCCGTAGCCCGGATGAGCGAAGCGACATCCGGGTCCGCCGCCCCCGCATGTCGCTCCGCCTATTATTGCTTCGGCAGCTTCGCCTTCAGCGCATACAGCGCTTCCAGCGCATCCCTCGGCGACATCTCGTCGGGATGCAGCGCGCTCAATGCCGCGATCAATTGCTCGGCCTCGCTTGGCGGCGCTGCTTCGGCGGCGGCGCGGGAAGGCACTGCGAACAGCGGCAGGTCGTCGGCCAAGGCGCGCGCGGTCTGGCCACGGTCCTGCGCCTCGAGTTTCGCCAGCACGGATTTGGCTCGTGCGATGACGGCCGGGGGCAGGCCGGCGAGCTTGGCGACCTGGATGCCGTAGGAGCGGTCGGCCGAGCCTGGTAACACCTCATGCAGGAACACCACGTCGCCGTGCCACTCCTTGACCCGCACGGTGGCGTTGAACAGCCGCGGCAGTTTGGCGGAAAGTGCCGTCAGCTCATGATAATGCGTGGCGAACAGCGAGCGGCAGCGATTGGCCTCATGCAGATGCTCGATCGCTGCCCAGGCGATCGACAGGCCATCGAAGGTCGCGGTGCCGCGGCCGATCTCGTCGAGGATCACGAGCGCGCGCTCGGAGGCCTGGTTGAGGATGACGGCGGTTTCCACCATCTCGACCATGAAGGTGGAGCGGCCGCGCGCCAGATCGTCGGCGGCGCCCACCCTTGAGAACAGCCGGTCGACGATGCCTATTTGCGCGTCATCGGCCGGCACGAAGGAGCCGATCTGCGCCAGGATCGCGATCAGCGCGTTCTGCCGCAGAAAGGTGCTCTTGCCGGCCATGTTGGGGCCGGTGACCAGCCAGATCCGGTCCTCGCCGAGAGCGCAGTCATTGGCGACGAAGGCGCCCCTTCCGGCGAGCGCC
>JAQGJF010001013.1 GCA_028290765.1 Tardiphaga sp. | reverse complement strand
TCGCATGCGGCCGGCGCGCCGTCGGACAGGGTTTCGAAGGTTATCCGCGTGACGCGCGCGGCGGCGGCGTGCGCCAGGCTTTCGCGGTCGATCGCCTCGACGAAGCGCTTCGTCAGCGCCGGGTTGGTGGTTCGCGCGTCGACGATCAGTCGCGAACGCCCCGGCACGATATTCGAGGCCGAAGGCTCGACTGTCAGGATGCCGACGGTCGCGACGAAATAATCCGGCCCCTCCGCGGCAAGACCCTCGGCCACCCGGCGCACCGACGAAACCGTCGCCGCCGCCGCCACCAGCGCGTCGTGACGCAAATTCAGCGGCGTGGTGCCGGCATGATCGGCCTCGCCCTGGAACACGACTTCGAGCCGCCGGATCCCGACGATCGAGGTCACGATACCGACATCGAGCGATTGCGATTCGAGCACGATGCCCTGCTCGATATGCAGTTCCAGGAACGCCTTGATGTCGTCGCGCCGGGCCTCATTGAGCCGATCGGGATCGCCGCCGACGCGGCGCAAGGCATCGTGCAACGCCTCGCCGCCGGGCTCGGTGAGACCCAGCATCTTGCCGTCGAGCAGGCCGGTGATGCCGCGGCTGCCGACGCAGGACAGCCCGTATTCGCTGGGCTCCTCCGCCAGGAAGTCGACGATCTCGATGGTGTGGTCGAGCCGCGTGCCGGCGTCGCGCAATGCGCGCACGATCTCGAGCCCGGTGGCGACGCCGGCGATGCCGTCGAAGCGGCCCCCCGACGGCACCGTGTCGCTGTGCGAACCGATGGCGATGACGCCGAGCGCTGGATTTGTGCCCTCGAGCCGCCCGATCAGATTGCCGGCGGTATCGATCCGCGTCGCAAGGCCGGCCTCGGCAAACTTCTGCGCCAGCCAGGCGCGGCCTTCGAGAAACAGCGCCGTGAACGAGCGCCGCGTGTAGGGCCGCGCCGGATCGGTCATCTCGGCCAGCGCCATCACGTCGGCCCAGAGGCGATCGGCATCGAGCGGAAGGTTGGTCTTCGCCATCATATCTCTAGTGAGCGTGAACAGGACTGATGAAACGGCCCTGCCCCGGCGCGGCGATCACGCGACCTTCGGCGGCAACGCAGGTGCCGCGTACATAGGTCTCGACGGCACGGAAAGGCAAGGAAATCCCGTCATAGGGGCTCCAGGACACGAAATTGTTGCCGCTTTCCGCCGCGCTATAGCGATGCGGGTCGCGGCGCATCAGCACGATATCGGCGTCGCGGCCGACTGCCAGCGCGCCCTTGGCGTGGGTGATCCGGAACAGCGCCGCGGGATTATGCGCCAGCAGCCGCGCGGCATGAGTCAGCGGGAGCTTGCGTTCGTCGAGTCCCTTCAGCAGCAAGGCATACAAGGCCTCGAGGCCCGGAATCCCCGAAGCGTTCTTGAGCATGTTCGGATCGGTCTTGCGGTCTTCCGACCAGCTGACGTGATCGGTCGAGACGATGGTGACGTTGCCGGCCACGAGGTGATGCCACAGCGCTTCGACCTCCTGGCGCGGCCGCAGCGGCGGATTGATCTTGGCCTTGCCGCCGAGCCGGCGCACGTCGTTCTCTTCGTCGAGGATCAGGTAGTGCACGCAGGCCTCGATGGTCGCGCCATGTCCCTGCGCGCGATAGGACGCCGCCAGTTCATAGCCGCGGCCGATCGAACTATGCACGATATGCACCGGACAACCGGCGCCGGCACCGAGTTCATAGACTTCAGCGGTCGCCAGCGCCTCGGCGATCGGCGGACGTGACAATCCATGCGCGGTATAGTCGGTGATCCCCTTGGCCTCGACCTCGGCCATGAAGGCGCGCACCATCTCGTCATTCTCATTGTGGATGCCGGCGATCAAGCCGCGTTTACCGACGGCCTGGAAGCAGGCGTAGAGGATGTGCGGCGGGATGCGCGGAAACCGTTTCGGATGGGTACCGAAGGTGGAGAACTTGAACGCCGCGGCGCCGGCGTCGACCAGCTCATCCACTCGCGCGGCGCCCTCGTCCGGATCGACGGTGGCATAGAGTGCGAAATCGACCCGCGCCTGCGCGCCGGCTTCCTTGACTTTGGTGCGGAAACGCTCCGCGGTGGCGATCAGATTGTTGTCGTCATACGGCATGTCGACGATGGTGGTGACGCCGCCGGCTGCCGCACTGCGCGTCGACCACACAAAATCTTCCTGTCCGAGCTGGCTGCGGCTGTGAACCTGCGCGTCGATGGCGCCCGGAAACACCAAAACATCCGCGCCGCCATGCGCCTCGCCTTGAGGCGCGGCGCCGGATCCGACCGCTTGCACCAATCCGTCGCCAACCAGAACGTAGCCGTTGTCGATGATCCGATCGGGAAGCACGACCGTGCCGCGGAAGACCTTGTCAGCCATTGTTATCTCTTTGTTGCTCGGTGAATCACGATCGCAACAGCGGGCGAGCTGCTTCACAAAGCCGCTGCCCTCCCGCTGCAGCCAAACGTTAGAGGAAGCCCGAACCGGCCGCTAACCCCGATCGATCGAAGCCGCCGATAGGAAAAAGCGAAAGGGCGCCGGCGGAGATACACCGGCACTATTTCCTCGCTGCGGTCCGATCAATATCCGCGTCCCCACCAATAGCAGAAGCGCTCCACATTGGCGGGCAGGCCGGCTTCATAGTTGGCCCATTTTTCGTATTTCGGCAGCTTGACCTCCTTCATCGCGGTGTCGAAGCATTTGCCGGCGTCGGCTGCCTTTTTTACTTCCGCCGATAAATCCTCCAGGTAGGCGGCGTCGTCCAGGACATCCTTTTTGGTGCCGTAGCGTCCGCCGGCGTAGGGATGGCCGGTGATCATCCGATCCCAGTCAAGCGCCGCGAGCTTCTTGAGCGACTCGATATATTCCAGCGGCGAGGCATTGTCGGGGATGTTGCGAAACTGGATCGCCTCGATCGGCGCGAAGTCGACGACGAACACCAGTTTTTCCTTCGGCAGCCGCATCACCAGCGAGTTGTCCGAATGGTTGCGGCCGACATAGATGAGTTCGAGCGTGGTGCCGCCGAGCGTGATCGTCTTCCTGCCGTCCACCACCTGATCCGGCATCACGACGTCCGGCAACAGCGCGTTCTGCTTCTTCAATTCGAGCATGCGCTCCTTGACGCGCCGGTGAGCGATGAAGGTTGCGCCGAGGTCCTTGAACGGCTTGCCGCCGGCGATGTGATCGTAGTGCTGGTGGCTGTAGATGACGTATTTGATCGGTTTGTCGGTGACGGCCTTGATCGCGTCGATGTAGGGTTTGGCCGGGCGCAGGTAGGAGATCGGATCGGTGGCAATGACGCCCTGCGGCGTCACGATGAACATCGATTGGTGACCGCCGTAACGGAAGACATAGACGTTGTCGGTACCCTCCACCTTCTTTGTCGAAACCGCCGGCGCATTCTGCGCCATGGCCGTTCCAGCGCCGAGAAGCAAAACCGCAACGGTTACGACGGCATTCAAAGCTTTCACCATAGCCTCCATTCCTGATCCGATTATTTCGCCGGATCAGGATTGTTGAAGGCCGGCCTTGCGTCAAGCGCGGAGATCGTCATCGCGGTCCCTGCGATGAAATGAGGTGCCCGCCGCAGGCCACATCCGCCGCAGCACGCCGTCCTTGACGACGTAGTGGTGAAACAGCGCCGCCGCGGCATGAAGCAGCGCCACGGCAACGATGATATTGGCCACCAAACCGTGCCACGTATTGACGCCGCGCATGAAGTTTTCGTCGCCTAACTTTGGAAAATGCCAGAGATTGAACAGCGGAAAGGCGTGGGCAAACACGTTGGTGATGCCGAGCCCGATGATGACCAGCAACAGCCCATCGAGCAGACGGTGCGTCGCCACCGCGAGCAGATGGCGACCCCCGCGTTCCGGCGGCGGCAACCGGCGGCCATAAAGCGCGTGCCACAAGATCCCGGCGACGAACACGACGGCGAGCGCAAAACCAAACATGACGTGCAGCGACCAGATGTCGACACGCAACGGACCGCGCGGCAGGAAGTTGGTCGTCCGGCCGATCAGGAACTGGATCGCAACGAGAACCGCCGTCGCCCAGTGCAGACGGATGGTCACTTTGTCGTAGGCCTGGGTTTCGCACCCCGCGGTTGCAGTCATGTCGTTCAGCGCCTTCAATCTGCTTCGAGTGCGGCGTATTTCTTCTCGAAATCCCACACTTCCTGAAAGCCGATCAGGGCGCTGAACGCATCGAAGTCATACAATGGCGCCTGCACCGGCTGGCGGTCGGCCAGCGAAGCGTAAACGCTGCGGAGGGCATGGGCGGTGGCCAAGAGGCCCGCGGTCGGATAGATCGCCATCCGGTAACCGATTGCCTGGAGCCGATCCGGGTCGAGGATCGGGGTGCGGCCGCCATGCAGCTGGTTAGAGACCAGCGGCACATCGAGCGCCGCTCCGATCCGGCGCATTTCGTCTTCCGTTTCCGGGCTCTCGATGAAAATGATGTCCGCTCCCGCCCGGGCGTAGGCTTCGCCGCGCCGGATCGCCTCGTCGAGGCCGAGCGATGTCCGCGCGTCGGTGCGGGCGATGATCAGGAAATCCGCCGACGATCGCGCATCGTTCGCGACCTTGAGTTTATTGATCATGTCCTTCACCGGAACCACATGCCGGTTGGGCGTATGGCCGCATTTCTTCGGATTCTGCTGGTCCTCGAGCTGGATCGCCGCGGCCCCGGCCCGCTCGTAGCCACGCACCGCATGATGCACGTTCAGCAGCCCGCCATAGCCGGTGTCGCCGTCAGCGATCAGCGGCTTGTGCACGGCCTGCGCGATAGCCCGCACGCGATCGAGCATCTGTGAATAGGTGGCGAGCCCCGCGTCGGGCAGCCCGAGATACGACGCCACGGTTCCATATCCGGTCATGTAGAGCGCGTCGGCCGTGGTGCGATCGGCCAGCTTGGCCGAGATCAGGTCGAAAATTCCGGGTGCCGTGACGAACGGCTTTTCCTTGATCAGGGTTTTCAGGGTGCTGGCTGTCATCGGGCCTCCTGTCACTTTTTCATATTGCTATGTTTTGATAGCTATATCAAAATAACCGGATGAAAATTCAACCGGCTCCCCGTGCCATCACGCAATTGCGAATGCAGTTGATGACGGTTTCCCGGCGGTTGCGGCGCGAGGCCCATGCCGACGACCGATCGTGGGCGCGGCTGCTGGTGCTGGGTGCGATCGACCGCCACGGCGGTTCGGCGACGCCGTCGGTGCTCGCGGTGGACCAGGGCATGCGCTCGTCGAACCTCGCCGCCATGCTGCGCTCGCTGGAAGCGCGCAAGCTCATCGTGCGTACGCCCGACGACGAAGACCGTCGCAAGGTCCGGATCCGCCTCAGCCCATTGGGCCGAAAGTGGCTCAACGACAGCCGCGCCCGGCGCGACCGCTGGCTGGCGGAGTCCATGGCCGCGTGCCTGACGGCGAAGCAACGGGGCCTGCTGATCGAGGCCGGCCCGTTGCTCGAACGCATCGCAGCCTGCCCGGGAACGCGGCAAGCGTGACGGCGCACGAAAATCGCAATTCGGACGCAAAGACAACGTCGAAGAAAACGGATGTCACAAAAACGGCCAACAAGGCTGCGAACAAACCTCAGTGCTGCAAAATCAAAGAAGACAAATCGAAAGCCGAAGAAGCGGGGATTTGGACGGTGCTTATCCGAGGTTCCCTTCGATCATTGGCGCGACGATCATCGCCGCCGCCATCTTGCTGTCTGCGCTGATCCTGACCGCCGGCACACGCTACGTCGCCATCGAGACTTCAAACGAAGAGACGGCGTGGCTGGTCGATCGCCTCACCGGGAACTTATACAAATGCCAGGCTCCCGCACCCGGCAAGGCTTCATGCGAGGCTGAAATGGCCACCGGAAGCGTCGCCAAGCCCAGGCGCTGAACGCCTGATCGACATCGCCCGCTGAACGATTTCCGCGGACATCCTCCCCAAACTGGCAATCGCCCTCGAACCGGCCGGATCGGCTGGCGCGTTCCGGCCTGCCTCAATTCGGACCCGTTTCATTCAGAATTGGTTCAACGCTGTTGTCCTTTGATGTCATTCTGACACTCGAAACAGCGTGGGGACGCCTGATGTCGATCTTGAAATTCGCCGCGGCCTTTTTGGTCTGCCTGGTGGTTGCCGCGTCGCCTTCAGAGGCGGCCCCGTCGGAACGGCGCATCGCGCTCGTGATCGGCAACGCCAATTATCAGGCCGGGGCACTGCCGACCACCGCCAACGACGCCGGCTTGATCGCGCAGACCCTGCAGGCTGCCGGCTTCGACGTCACCGGCGCGCGCGACCTCGACCAGGATACGCTGCGCCGGACGTTCCGCGAGTTCCTCGACAAGGCGGCGACCGGCGGGCCGGAGACCGTCGCGTTCGTCTATCTCGCCGGATACGGATTGCAGCTCGAGGGCGAGAACTATTTCGCGCCGATCGACGCCAGGATAGCGCGCGACGTCAATGTGTCGGCCGAGGCGCTGCGGCTGTCCGACTATACCGTGCCGCTGGCCGCACTGAAGTTGAAGGCCAGCATGGTGGTTCTCGACATCGCGCGCGCCAATCCCTTCGCCAAGACCGGCACCCCGCTGACCGGAGGGTTGGCGCTGGTCGAACCCGAGCAGGGTGTGCTGGTCGCGTTCAATGCCGCGCCGGGGACCGTGGCGCCCGACGAGGCCGGGCCCTATTCGACCTACGCCCAGGCCCTTGCCGAAATGATGCGTGAGGGCGGCCTGCGGGCGGAAGACCTGTTCAGCCGGATCAGGCTTCGCGTCAACGAGCTGACCAAGGGCGCCCAGGTGCCGTGGAACGCCTCCAAGCTGCAGGACCCGTTCGTTTTCTTTGAACGCGCCCCCGACGCGCCGCCGCCGGCGGTTTCAACCGAGCAGACGTCCTCGATCAGGACGCGGCCGGTGCGCGAATTCAGCGCCCAGGAGGCCTATCTGGCCGCGGTCGACCGCGACACGCTGCCCGACTACGAGGCCTTCCTCGAGGCCTATCCGAACGATCCGATGGCGCGACGGGTTCGCGCCATCGTCGCCGCCCGCCGCGAGGCCATCACCTGGCGCCGCACGCGCAGCGTCAACACGCCACCGGCCTACTGGTCCTATCTGCGGCGCTACCCGCGCGGCGCGCATTCCGATGATGCGCGGCGCCGCCTCGCTTATCTTTCGGCGGCCTTCGAGCCGCCGCCAAGCTTTTCCGTGATTCCTTACGACGTGCCGCCGCCGCCGCCGGACGAAATCGTCTATGTCGACCGCCCGGTGCTGATGTTCGACGATCCGGATTTCGGATTTGAACCGCCGCCACCGCCGCCGGTGTTCTTCCTGCCGCCGCGGCCGGTCTATTTTGTCGATCTGCCGCCGCCGCCGCCGCCGGTCTATGCCTTTTTCCTTCCGGTCCCGGATTACAGCCCGGTGCCGGTGTGGGTGCGGCCGCCTGAATATGTGTCAGCGCCGCCGAACAACATCATCTACAACAACATCCACAACACCGTGGTGGTCAACAACACCACGAATGTGGTGACGATCACCAATCCGAGTGGACAGGCGCAAACCGTTGCGCCGCCGCCGGCGGCTCCGGCGAGCGCGGCGCCCGCATCATCACCGTCAAAGGCCGGCGTCGTCGCCGCGGGTGTGGCTGGCGCAGGCGCCGCAGCGCTGCTGACGCCATCACTGCCAGCATCGCTCTCCAGCAAAGCGGCGCTGACCCCCAGTCCCCCGGCGCAACCGCTCAAACCCATGATGCGCGTGCAGGCGGCGCCGGCGCAATCCGCACCGGGCGCGGCCGCGACGAACGGCAAGCCGGCTCCCGGTGCAGCCGCCCCGGGCGCTCAACCTGCGACGCCGGGTGCACCGGCATCGACGCCTGCCCCGAACACGGCGCCCGGCACAGCTGCGAAGCAGCCCGGACAAACGCTGCCCGGCGCGAACGGCCGTCCGCTTCCCGCCGGCGCAACACCGCTGGCAACGCCCGGACCGACGCCGGCGCCCACAGCACCGGCTCCGAATTCAGCCACGCGGCCAGGGTCGGCATTGCCCGGAGCCAACGGGCAGCCACTACCGCCGGTGCCCGGCACACCGACAACACCGGGCGCACCGCCCGCCGGCGCAAAATCGTCGCCAACGCCCGGACAAACGACCGCGCCCGCAGCACCGAATTCGGCCACGCGGCCGGGATCGACATTGCCGGGAGCCAACGGTCAGCCGCTGCCGCCGGTGCCGGGCGCACCGACAGCACCGGGCGCTCCGCCGACCGGTGCAAAATCGTCGCCAACGCCTGGACCAGCTCCGGCGCCGGCAGCGCCAGCGTCTTCGAATTCGGTGAAGCCAGCCACGCCGCCGCCACTGCCACCCGGCGCTGCTCGTCCGACTCCACCGCCGCCCGCTGCCGCGCGTCCATCTGCACCGCCGCCACCGGCCGCTGCGCGTCCGGCACCTGTTGCACGACCGACACCGCCGCCGCCTCCGGTTGCGCGACCGGCTCCACCGCCGCCTCCTGTTGCGCGACCGGCTCCGCCGCCGCCTGTTGCGCGACCGGCACCGCCACCGCCGCCTGTTGCGCGACCGGCACCACCACCGCCGCCTGTTGCGCGTCCGGCACCACCACCGCCTCCGCGTCCGGCACCGCCGCCACCCGCTGCGCGCCCGGCACCACCGGCCGGCAAGCCGTGCACACTGCCGAACGGCCAGCCCTGCCCGCGGTGAGCGGAGCGCAACGATGGCGTCGCGCAAGCAGGCACGGCAAACCCAATCGTCGCAGCCGTCTGTTTTTGACGGCTCCGCCAATGAAGATTAACAAATTCTTAAATTATTCCGGAGACGTTGATGCACCAACCACCGTGCACCTGAGATGCGATCGGGAGATAACCAAATGAACAGGATCATCGTTGGCGCCCTCGCCGCCGCCTTGACCGTCGGGTCGAGCCTGGCTGTCGCTCCGCAGGCAAAAGCCGAAGGCGGCCAGATCGCCGCCGGTGTGGCTGGCGGTCTTCTCGGCGGAATGTTGCTCGGCGGTGCGCTCGCCGCGCGTCCGGCGCCACCGCCGCCGGTTTACTACGCGCCGGCGCCGCCGCCGGAGCGGGTCTATGTCGAAGAACCCGCATGCCGCATGATTCGCGAGCGTTACTGGGACGGCTATGACTGGCGCTTCCGCCGGGTGGAAGTCTGCAACTAGCTGTCACGCGCCATCCGCTCTGCTGCGACGCCGCCTCCCAACGGAGGCGGTTTTTTGTTTGAGCGCTCATCCGGCCTGGCGCTTTGACTCAGTCGCGCGCGTGTCGGGCAAATGCGCGAACCATGGATTTCTTGACCCACAACACATGCCGGCGCATCAGGCTTTCCGCCTCCGCCGGTTCGCGGCCGAGGATGGCATCGTAGATCTCATGATGCCCGCGATGCCGTTCGCGCACATCGCCGAGATCGAAGGCCATGACATTGTGGGCGGAGGCTTGCGGCATGCGCTGGCATAACCGCACCACGTCTTCGACGAGGCTCGAGCCGGCCGCTTCATGCACCGCGGCATGAAAAACCGCGTTGATGCGGGCATAGGCCGCCCGTTGCGCTTCGGGATCGGATGTGACGGCGAGCGCGGCATCGCCCTCCGCCAGCGCGCGTTCGAGCTTGGCCCGCAGCGCCTCGGACAGCCCCTTCTCGGCGGCAAGTCTCGCGGCCAGGCCCTCGGCGAGGGCGCGCATCTCGAACGCGCCGACGATGTCGGACACCGAAAACTCCCGCACCGTGAAACCCCGGTTGGGCCGGTACTGCAGCAGGCCCTCCCCCGCGAGCATCTGCATGGCGGTTCGAAGCGGGGTGCGCGAGACGCCGAGATCCTGGCTGAGATGCACTTCATTCATCCGGCTTCCGAACGGATAGCGGCCGTCGAGCAGCGCTTGCCGCAGATGTTCCACGATCCAGGCGGCGCGTGTC
>JAQGJF010000501.1 GCA_028290765.1 Tardiphaga sp. | reverse complement strand
GCTACGCGGTGAGCCGGCAGCCGGTGCGCGAGGCGCTGCTGCGGCTGGAGCGCGAGCATCTGGTGACGGTGCAGCCGCGCCAGGGCTATCGCGTCAACCCGATCTCACTGGCGGATGCCCGCGACCTGCTGCGGTTTCGGCTGGCGATGGAGCCGGCCTGTGTCGCCGAGGCGATCGAGCATGCCGATCAGGAGACGCTGCAGGCGCTGGATGAGTTCCGGCGCTTCGCCGGCAGCCACGATGACTTCATCGCCTATAACCGCGGCTTCCATTGCGCGCTGGCCGAAGCCTCGGGCAACCGGCGCATGGCGGCGGCAACCCGCGATCTCATCGAGCAGGCCGACCGGCTGGTCCGCGTCAGCATCGCCAATCTGCGCGGCCACGATCCGGCGCAACTGGTCGGCGAACACGCCGACCTGATCGATGCGATGCAGCGGCGCGATGCGCGCGGCGCCAGCCGCATCATCCGGGCCCACATCCAGAAAACCGAAAAGCGCGTTCTGCCTGCCTTGGCCAGGAACGCGGTGATTATCTAGAGCATGATCCCGAAAAGTGGATACCGGTTTTCGGATAAGATCATGCTCAAAAATAAGAAACGGAGTGTCGCGTGAATATCCCCAGCAAGTCCGGCGTCGCTGACGTCGAAACCCACGGCAATTTTGTCGACGGATGCGAGATCGAGGCCGGCAGCGGCGAAATGCTCGACGTTCGCAATCCGGCGACCGGCGGCATCATCGCGCGGATTCCGAATTCAACCGCCGCCGACATCGATCGCGCCATCAAGAGCGCCCGCGCCGCCTTCGAAGGCAGAGCGTGGGGTGGCATGGATATCCGCGCACGCGCCCGGCTGGTCAACCGGCTCGCCGATGCCTTCGAGGCCAATCTCGACGCGCTGTACCGCCTCGAAACCCTGAACAACGGCCGGCCGGTCAACGAGACCCGCGCCCAGCTGTCGCGGCTGCCGGATTTCTTCCGCTACTTTGCCGGGCTGGCGCTGTCGCGACGGGATTCCGTCATTCCGGTCGAGGGCGCCTATCTCAATTACACGCTGCGCACGCCGATTGGCGTCGTCGCCAACTGCACGCCGTTCAATCATCCACTGATGATCATGTGCAAGTCGCTGGCCGCCGTGCTGGCAACGGGGTGCACCACGGTCGTCAAACCGTCGGAATACACGCCACTGACGACCCTAAAACTGGCGCAGATTTTCAGCGAGGCCGGGCTGCCGCCGGGGGTATTCAACGTCGTGCTCGGCCTCGGCCAGAGCGCGGGAAAAATGCTGGCGGAACATCCGGATATCGACAAGCTGGTGCTCACCGGCGGCACCGAGGCCGGCCGCATCGCCGGCAGCGCCGCGGCAAAAGTGTTCGCGCACCAGACCATGGAGTTGGGCGGCAAGACGCCGGTGATGGTGTTCGACGATTTCGATGTCGACCAGGCGGTCAATTATGCTGTATTCGGCGCGTTCATCGGGGCCGGGCAGACCTGCGTCTGTGCCTCGCGCCATATCGTGCAGGCCAGCATCTATGACGAGTTCGTCGAGAAACTCAAACGCAAGACCGAGACCATCCGCATCGGCGATCCGTTCGATGCCGCGACCCAGCTCGGTCCGGTGATCTCGGCCCGGCAGCGCGATCGGGTGCTGTCCTATTCCCGCTTCGGCCATGAGGATGGCGCGCGGCTGGTGACCGGCGGCGTCGCCGCCAACGTCGCCGGTCATGAAGGCGGCTTCTTCGTCGCGCCGACGGTGTTCGCCGATGTGCGTTCCGACATGCGGATCTTCCAGGAAGAAGTGTTCGGACCGTTCACGTCGGTGACGCCGTTCACGGACGAGGCCGATGCGTTGCGCCTCGCCAACGATTCGCCATTCGGATTGGCGGCCGCGATCCGCACCCGCGACGTGGCGCGCGCACACCGCGTCGCGGCGCGGGTCAAGGCCGGCATCGTCTGGGTCAACGATCACCATAGGCTCGATCCGGCTTCGCCCTGGGGCGGCCTCGACGACAGCGGGATCGGGCGCGAATGCGGTACCGAAAGTTTCGACGATCATTTCAACACCAAGAGCGTGATGGTGGCGACCGGCGATGCGCCGTTCGACTGGTATCGCGACACGGCGGCGCAGCGCCGTTTGAATTAAAAATGGGTCGGTAGGATGGGTTGAGCCCTTGCGAAACCCATCGCTCGAGCATTCGGGATCGATGGGTTTCGCAAGAGCTCAACCCATCCTACGGCTCAACAATTCGTGGCCAGACGTCCATCAGAAGGCGAGGCCGCATCAAAGGAAACGAAAAAGGGGAGGATTGCACATGTCGACTTCAGTGAACGGCCGGAGGCCGCCTGGACCGGCTGCCGATCGGCCCATTCCACACCCGCATCATGATGCTGATCGGGATTGGAATGTTCTTCGATGGTTTTGACATCTATCTGGCCGGAACGGTGCTCGGCGTCACGCTGAAGACCGGCTTCTCGACACTCAACCAGAATGCCATCTTCATCTCGGCGACCTTCGTCGGCATGATGCTGGGCTCGTTCGCCACCGGTTTCCTCGGCGACCGCTATGGCCGGCGCTTTACCTACCAGTTCAATCTCTTGATATTCGGCCTGGCGTCGCTGGCCGCCGCCTTCGCGCCGAACATGACGGTGCTGATCGCCTGCCGCTTCGTCATGGGATTCGGGCTCGGTGCCGAGAACGTCGTCGGCTATGCCACCATGACCGAATTCGTGCCGGCGAAGACGCGCGGCAAATGGCTCGGCTTGACCACCGTCTGTGTCGTCACCGGGCTGCCGGTGGCGCTGCTGGTCGCCTCCTTGATCGTGCCGGCCTTCGGCTGGCGCTCGATGTTCGTGCTCGGCGGCATCGGCGCCCTCATCGTCTGGTACCTGCGCAAGAATTTGCCGGAATCGCCGCGCTGGCTCGAGGCGGTCGGCCGCACCGAAGAAGCCGAGGCGTTGCTGCAAAGCATCGAACGCGAGGCCGCGCAGGGCCAGCCGCTGCCGGCGCCCGCCGCCGCACCAGTGACGGCACCTTCGGGAGAGCTGGCGACGCTGTTCGCGCCGCCGCTCTTGATGCGCATGATCGTCGGCTCGGTGTGCCTGATCACCATCAACACGCTGCTCTATGGCTTCGTTACCTGGCTGCCGGTGTTCTTCATCAAGCAGGGACTGAGCGTCGCCACGTCGTTCGGCTATTCGCTGCTGATGGCGCTGGGGGCGCCGATCGGCTCCGCCATCGGCGCGCTGACGGCGGACCATTGGGGCCGCAAGCCGA
>JAQGJF010000467.1 GCA_028290765.1 Tardiphaga sp. | reverse complement strand
CCGAACTTGATCATTTCGGAATCCTGTCCGAACGCCAGCTTGCCGCGCTCGCTGGCGATCTGCATCGGCGCCGGGCTGTCGGTGTGCTGCATGATGATGTCGGCGCCCTGGTCGAGCAGCGCCTTGGCGGCGTCGGCTTCCTTGCCCGGATCGAACCAGGTGTTGGCCCAGATGATCTTGACCTTGATGTTGGGATTGACGGTCTGGGCGCCGAGGATGGTGGCGTTGATGCCCATGATGACTTCCGGGATCGGGAACGAGCCGATATAGCCGAGCACGCCGGCCTTCGACATCTTGCCGGCGATGACGCCCTGGATGTAGCGGCCTTCGTAGAACCGGCCGTTATAGATCGCCATGTTCTTGTCGCGCTTGAAGCCGGTGGCGTGCTCGAAATGCACGTTGGGATATTTCTTGGCCACCTTCAGCGTCGGCTCCATGTAGCCGAACGACGTGGTGAAGATCAGCTTGTTGCCGGCGCGCACCAATTGTTCGATCGATCGCTCGGAATCCGGACCCTCGCTGACGTTCTCGAGAAAGGTCGTCTCGACCTTGTCGCCGAATTCCTTCACCACCGCCTGGCGTCCCTGTTCATGCTGGTAGGTCCAGCCGAAATCGCCGACCGGGCCGAGAAAGATGAAGCCGACCTTGAGTTTGTCGGCGGCGGAGGCGCCGCACAGGCTTGCTCCGGCACTGAGGAGGACGGCGGTTGCCGCAATGAGAATTTTTCGCATGGATTTCTCCGTTACTAAGGGGTGGCAAGGGGGAGACTTTCGATCCCGATGCGCGCCGCCCCGTCGCGCGCCTCGGGCTGAATTATCGATCCGGCACGAACACCGTTCCCAGCGCCGCCGGTGCGGTCGAGCCGCCGGTCCTGGCGCGCGAAATCAGCACCAGCACGATGACGGTGGCCAGATACGGCAAGGCCGACATGAATTGCGAAGGAACGCCGAGCCCGGCGCCCTGCGCATGCAGTTGCAGGATCGTCACCGCGCCGAACAGATAAGCGCCGATCACCAGCCGGCCGGGCCGCCACGACGAGAACACCACCAGCGCCAGCGCGATCCAGCCGCGCCCTGCCGTCATGCCCGGAATGAAGAACGGCGTATAGGCCAGCGGCAGATAGGCGCCGGCGAGACCGGCGCAGGCGCCGCCGAACATCACGGCGAACAGGCGGATCCGCAGCACCGGGTATCCGAGCGCATGCGCCGAGGTATGGTTGTCGCCGGCGGCCCGCAGCACCAGGCCGGCGCGGGTCCGGTACAAAAACAGCCAGACGCCGATCACCAGCAGCAGCGATCCGTAGACGAAGGCGTCCTCGCCGAACAGGATGCGGCCGGCAAAGGGAATGTCGGTCAGTCCGGGGATATAAAGATGCGGCGCCGGCGTAATGCGCTCGCCGACGAAACCGGCGCCGATCAGGCCGGACAGGCCGATCCCGAGGATCGTCAGCGCCAGGCCTGAGGCGACCTGGTTGACCGCCAGGCCCAGCGTCATCAGGGCAAACACCAGCGACAGCGCGGCGCCCGCAAGGATCCCGCAGATGGCGCCGATGGTGGTGGATCCGGTGAGAAGCGCGCCGCCGAAGCCGCAGGCCGCGCCCATGATCATCATGCCCTCGACGCCGAGATTGAGCACGCCGGCCCGCTCGGTGATCAGTTCGCCGGTGGCCGCGATCAAGAGAGGCGTCGAGGCCGCGAGAACCGAAAGAATGATGGCTTCAAGCAACCCCATCGGCGGCCTTTCGCTGCGGCATGGTCAGCCTGATCCGATACAGGATCAGGGAATCGCAGGCCAGCACGTAGAACAGCAGGATGCCTTGGAACACCTTGGTCATGTCGAGAGGAATCTTCATTGCGATCTGCGCTTGCTCGCCGCCGATGAAGGTCAGCGCCAGAAAAAGCCCTGCAATTAATATTCCAACCGGATTGAGGCGCCCGAGAAACGCCACGATGATGGCGGTGAAGCCATAGCCCGGCGAAATGCCCGGCTGCAGATGTCCGACCGGACCCGCGACCTCGATGATTCCAGCCATTCCGGCCAGCGCGCCGGAAATGGCGAAGGTCAGGAGGATCAACTGGTTGGAATTGAAGCCGCCGAACCGCGCCGCGCGCGGTGCGGCGCCGACGACGCGGATCTCAAAACCCTTGATGGTGCGGCCGAGCAGGACCGCGGCGGCGGCAACCACCAAAAGCGCGATCACGGCACCGAGATGCAGGCGGCCGCCTTCGATCAGGATCGGCACCGTCGCCACCGGATCGAATTCGGCGGTGGTCGGAAAATTGAAGCCTTTTGGGTCACGCCACGGCCCGCGGACCAGATAGTCGAGCAACAGATCGGCGACATAGACCAGCATCAGGCTTACGAGAATTTCGCTGGCGCCGAACCGAACCTTGCAGATCGCCGGGATCAGCGCGTACAGGGCCCCCGCCACGGCGCCCATCAGCAGCATCGCCGGCAACACCCAATAGCCGGCGTCGGTGCCCTGGGTGTGCACCGCGAGCCAGCTGCCGGCGACGGCGCCGACCAGGAACTGGCCTTCCGCGCCGATGTTCCAGGCATTGGCGAGGTAACACAGCGACAATCCGATCGCGATCATCACCAATGGTGCCGCCTTCACCGCGATTTCCTGCAGCGAATAGCTGTCGGTCAAAGGAGCGACGAAATAGGCGGCGAGGGCCAGAATCGGATTTTTTCCGATCATCGCAAACAGGATGCTCATGGTCACGACGGTCAGGCCGATCGCGATCAGCGGCGACACCAGGGCGATCGTGGTCGATCGCTCGGCGCGTTTTTCAAGCACCAATTGCATCGGCCGCTTCTTCCTTTTGCGCCAGAGTGCTGCCGCCCATCAACAGGCCGAGTGTCTCGCGGTTCGCTGCCGCCGTCGGCAGCGATTCCGACAGATGGCCGTGGAACATCACCGCGATGCGGTCGGCGATCTCGGCCAGTTCATCCAGATCCTGGCTGGTGACTAGCACGGCGGCGCCGCCGGTGGCGAGATCGAGCAGCGCCTGCCGGATCACGGCGGCGGCGCCGGCGTCGACGCCCCAGGTCGGCTGGCTGACCACCAGCACCGCGGGATTGCGCAGGATCTCGCGGCCGACGATGAATTTCTGCAGATTGCCGCCGGACAGGCTCGCGGCTTCCGGATCGCGCTTGGCCTTGCGGACGTCGAAGGCCTCGGTGGCGCGGTCGACGGTGGACAGCGTCGCGGCGGTATTGACGAAGCCGTGCTGGACCATGCCGCTGGCGGCATGGCCGGTCAAAAGCGCGTTCTCGGAGAGCTTCATCCGCGGCGCGGTGCCGTGGCCCAGCCGTTCCTCGGGTACGAAGGCGGCGCCGAGCTTGCGGCGCTGGGTGATCGACAAGTGTCCCGCCGCGTGGCCGTCGATCACCACGGTGCCGGGGTCCGGCGCCAGCCGTTCGCCGGAGAGCGCGGCGAACAGTTCGTCCTGCCCGTTGCCGGCGACGCCGGCGATGCCCAGGATTTCGCCGCCCTTCAATTCCAGCGAGATGTGCTGGAGCCGGACGCCATGCGGATCGTCGGGCTCCAGGCTGAGATCGTTGACGACGAGGCGCGGCACCGTGGTCTGCCGCCCGGCCGCCGCCTTCACCTGCTTGATGTCGGCGCCGACCATCATGCGGGCGAGCGAGGCCGCGGTCTCGGCTTGCGGGTTGCAGGTGGCGACCTTCTTGCCGCCGCGCAGGATCGTGGCGGTGTCGCACAGCCGCTTCACCTCTTCCAGCTTGTGGCTGATGTAGAGGATCGCGCGGCCCTCGGCCTTGAGGCGGTCCAGTACGACAAAGAGCTGATCGGCTTCCTGCGGGGTCAGCACCGCGGTTGGCTCGTCGAGGATCAGGAATTTGGGATTTTGCATCAGCGCCCGGACGATCTCGATGCGCTGGCGCTCGCCGACCGACAATTGCCAGACTTCCCGCTTCGGATCGAGCGGGAGACCGTAAACCCGGGACACTTGCTCGAGACGCGCGGACATGTCCTTGAAGGATTCCGTGCCGTCGAGGCCAAGCGCCACGTTCTCGGCAA
>JAQGJF010000446.1 GCA_028290765.1 Tardiphaga sp. | reverse complement strand
CAGGAATTCGCTCGCCTTGATGACGTTGAGGCGCGAGGCTGAATCGTCCATCGGGCGATAGGTGAAGGCGAGCCGCTTGGAGGCCATCGCTTCCTTCATTACTTCCGTGGCGATGCCGGTGCGGCTGCCGAACAGGTCGACCGCCTTGGAGGTGTCGGCGTTGATACCGGCCAGACATTCGCCGAAAATGGTATCGAGGCGGGTGGCGATGCCGGGATATTTGTCGAGTAACTCCTTGCGGATGCCGACGCCGAAATAGGGCAGGGTGCGCCCGGAGAGCTTCTGGTAGACCTCGCCGGCATTGAAGATGACCCGCAAATCGGGTCGCTTCTGCATCCCGGTGGTGATGTTGGGCTCCCAGGACAGGCCGGCCTCGGCGCGATCGGCCATCACCAGCGTGACGGAAGCGGCTGGATTGTCGACGTTCTGGATCGTCGCTTCCTTTTCGATGTCGAAGCCGTTGGCTTCCTTGATCAGCGCCTTGACCATCCGGTAGGTGCCGGTGGACTGCAGCGCCGCGACGGTCTTGCCCTTGAGCTGGGTGACGTCGGCGGCGCCGGCTTTCGGCGCCAGCAGCGCGATCATGGTGGCGTCGGTGATGGTGCAGAGATATTTGATCGGCACGCCGGCCAGATAGCGCGAGGCGAAGGTGTCCCAGCTGCCGATGCAGACATCGTAGTTGCCGGCGATGAAGTCGTTGTAATAGATCGACACCGCGGTGTAGGGCGACGGGTCCGGCAGCTCGATGCCGTTCTTCTGGCCGAGCTTGTTGGCCAGGATGTATTGGACCGGCAGCACGGTAAAACCGGGCTGCAGCGAGGCCCAGCGAACCGGGATCGCCGCCTGCGCCAGCGCCGGTCTGCCGAGTGGGATCAGCGCGCCGGCGGCGGCCGCGGCGGCGCCGACAAAGGCGCGGCGCGTCAGATTTCCGGTCATTTTCCCCTCCCAAAACCCCCGTCCGGGGCATTTTTCTGCCCTGCGTCGTCGCGCGGGGCAGGCGGCGCCGTCGCCGTTTTTATGTTGGGAGAATGCTAACCTTGCCAAATGGGGAACGATAGCGCATTTTGCGCACAGCTTCGTTCCAGATATGGAACGGTTAAAGCCAGTTTGGCCGGGCGCGAAAAGTTCTCGCTACGGCTGTGTTCGAATTCCGGGATCGCACCCATGACACGAAAAATGGACCTCAATGCCTTGGTGCTGTTCTACGAGGTCGTGAACGCGCAGAGCATCAGCAAGGCGTCGCGCAAGCTCGGGATTCCGAAATCGACGCTGAGCCGCAAGCTGAGTTACCTGGAGGATCAGGCCGGCGCGGTGCTGCTGAAAAAGGGCAGCCGGCAACTCGCCACCACCGATATCGGCCAGGCGCTCTATGAACATTGCGAACGGATCGCCGGCGAGATCGAGGACGCCGGGATCGGCGCGGTCCGCATGCAGACCGAGTTGCGCGGCACGCTGCGCGTCAGCATGCCGGTCGATTTCGGCATCGCCTGGCTGAGCCGGGCGATCGCCGCTTTCGCCATCCGCTATCCGGAAATCCATCTTGTGATCGACGCCAACAGCCGCTGGATCGACGTCACCGAGGAGCCCTATGACGTCGCGGTCCAGCTCGGCGCGTTGCGCGACATGCAGTCCGGGGTCCGGCACCTCGCCAGCATCAGCCGCGGGGTCTACGCCAGCCCGGCTTTTCTGGCGCGCCAGGGCACGCCGGCGGATATCGGCGATTTCGGCAAGTTCGATTGCATCGTCACCGAGCACCAGCGCACCGAAGGGGTGTGGACCTTTCGCAGCGCGACCGGCGACAAGATCATCGACGTCACCGGCCGCGTCACGGTCAACCACATCGGCATCGCCCGGGAGCTCGTGATCGGCGGCGTCGGTCTCGGCATCCTGCCGAACATCATGTGCCAGAACGATATCCGCACCCATCGCCTGGTGCAGGTCCTGACCGACTGGGAAAGCCCGTCGCTGGAAGTCTCCGCCACCTTCCTCGGCCGCCGCAAGGAATCCCGCCGGCTGCGGGCGTTTCTCGACGTGATGTCGGAGCAACTCAATGCCGGCGCGCGGGTGGCGGCGTAGTTTCGGCGCCCCGCTCGAAATCACCGGCCCGCTGTGCCATGTTCAATCCGCCAGCCACATAAAGGATCGCCCGATTGGATTTCCGGCAACTACGTTACGCGCTTGCGGTGTCCAAGGAGCGCAGCTTTACGCAGGCGGCGAAGCGGCTCAATATTTCCCAGTCGGCGGTCAGCGAGCAGGTCAAGCTGCTCGAGGAGGAAGTCGGCTTCGAGCTGTTTCGCCGGACCTCGCGCGGCATCGAATCGACCGAACGCGGCCGCACCTTCCTGTACGAATCCGAGCGGGTGGTCGGCGATCTCTTGACGCTGTCCGATACTGCCCGCCGGCTGCGCGGGACGCTGGCCGATACGATCACCATCGGCATGGGATCCGGCATGGCGCAGATCTTCATTCCGCGCATCTTCGGCAATCTCAAGAACGATCTTCCGGGCGTCCGGCTGGAAATCCTGACCGCGCCGACCAAGAGTATTTTCAGCGAGCTTCACGAAGAGCGAATCGACGCCGGCATCGCCATCGAATCCGATCCGGACCGGCTGCCGGCGGGCCTGGTGTTCGATCGCCTGATCGACGCCGAAATGGCTCTGATCATGCCTCCCAAGCATGCGCTGGCGCGGGCCAAGCAGCCGGTCGACGTCGGGCGCCTGCTCGCCGAGCCGATCATCATGAGCGAACTCAGCGTCGGCTACGGCCAGGTCGTGCTGTCATTGTTCACCGATTTGGGGATTCGCCCCAACATTCTCGCCGTCGTCGACAACATCGAGACCATCAAGATCATCGTGCAGTCCGGCGGCGGCATCGCCATCGTGCCGCGCGCCTGCGCCGAAAACGAGATGGCGCTGGGCCTGTTGAAGGCGCTGTCGATCGCGCCGGCGCGCAATGTCGCGTTCAGCTTGTTTCGGCGTCGCCAGCCGATGTCGCGGCGGAAGGAAGCGGCCTTGTTGAAATTGAGGGATATGTTGAAGGCGTAGGGCAGCGGGCGTGAGTCCATTCAATCTGGGCCCATCAGGTTGATGACGAGCGCGACTCCGCCGACCAGGATCAAGCTGACCGCCCACACTGCGTCCAGATTGAACCAGCTGCGCGACAGGAATCTCAGCCCCAGGTAGCGAAACACCAGCCATGCCGTCACACCTCCTGCCGCGATCATCGCGGTGCTGTGGACGATCGCGACCATGATGGCCATGCCGATATTGGCATTGATGAGCGTGCTGGTTGCTTGGTGGCCCTGGTCGAGCTCCGCGCCCCGGCAGAGCCCGAGATAGATCGGCACCAGCATCAGGCCGGCGCCATGGGCGATCGCCATGGCGAACGACCACAGCGCTAGCTGACCGGGCGGAATCCGCGCCAGCGCGCGCGGATGACGCCGGTTCACCAGCCGAAACACGCCAAAGCCGAGAACCAGCACGCTGGCGCCGACCTGGATTGGCCGCTGCCATGCGACGACGGCGACAAGCAGCGCAAAGGGAAGCATCAGCAAGAGCACGGCCGACAGATGCCCGACCGACAATGGCCAAAGCGCCGCGACCAGCGCGCGCGGCCGCTTCTCCATCAGTCCGGCCGAGACCGCAAGCGGCCATCCCATCCCCGGATTGATTCCGTGATAGAGGCCGCTCGCGACCACGGCGAGCCAGAGTCCGACAGGTGCCCAGTCTGCGCCGCTCAAACCTAGGCCGACGGGTAGCAGAACGAGTCGGTCGAGCAGTCGCCGCCTTCGAGCCGGATCTGGTGCGCCCGGTAGCAATCCGGGAAACTCACCCAGTAATCGCGGTCGAGTTCGAGGCCGCCGCCGGCACCGGCGTTGGCCATCACCTTCGCTCCCGGCATTCCCTCGGGGTAGAACTGGTTGTCCCAGGTCGAATACAGCGAGTTGGTCCAGTACACGCGCTTGCCGTCGCGGCTGATCTCGACCATCTGCGGCCCACCCGCATAGGGCTTGCCGTTCGGATGCGGCGTGCGCCGGGCGATGCCGCCGATATGCACCGAGCCTGAAAGTTTCGGCTTGCGCGGATCGCTGACGTCGTATTGCCGCATCTCGCCGGTGCCCCAGCAGGAGACGTAGAGGAATTTGTCGTCCATCGAGAGGTCGATGTCCGTCACCAGCGGCGGCACGGCGCCGAATCCCTGCAGCAGCGGCGGCAGCTTGTCCTTGGGCGCCGGCTCGGCCGGGATCGTCGCGGTCTTTTCGATGTGGAATTTGCCGCCCTCGCGCCACCAGGTCCAGATCGAGCCTTCGAGATTGGTGGTGTCGACCACCACGCCGAGGAAGCCGTGTTCGCGAACCGGATCGTGCGCCGGCCGTACCTCCAGCGCCATCTGGTGGTTGGCGCCGAGGTCGATGGTCTGGACGTTGCGCCGCGCCCGCAGATCCCAGAAGTGGATGTGATGTCCGTACTTGTTGGACAGCAGGTCCTCCGGCACGATGCCGTTCTCGAACTGCGGCGGCAGCGCCCACTCGCTGGTCACCATGTAGTCGCGCGGCAGATTCCACCAGAAGTCATAATGCAGGGTCTGCGGCCCGCGATCGATTTCCCAGCGGCCGAGCACGTCGAAGCTCTCGCAGTCCATGATGAAGACGCCGGGAGGCCCGTCGGTGCCGTTCTTGCCGCCGCCGCCGAGCGTCGAGACATAGATGCCGTCCGGCCCGCAATGAATGGTGTGGGGCCGCGAATAGCCGGTCTTCTTGAAGATCTCTTCGGGTTCGATGATCTTGTGGATCCTGGCCTTGGTCGGATCGGGCTTGGTATCCACGATGTAGATCCGCGACGATCGGATTCCGGGGATGATGAGATAGCGACGCTCGACAAAGGCGTGTCCGGCAAGCGGCGAGAGCGCCGACGAACAGGCATTCCAGCCGAAATGGTGAAACTCGTCGCCCTTGTTCGGCATCGTCACGGTGTGGACGACCTGGCTGAAGGTCGGCGAGCCGCGCTTGACGTCGATCACCGCGAGCGCATCGGGTCTGGAGGCATCCGGGCTCAGTAGCAGGGTGTAGGCAAACGCTTCCGGTGGAGCTTCCATCGCGAGCTTCGGCGATGCATGAAAGGTGGGATCCGGCCTCATCGTCATCGTACTGCCTCCCTGTTTGCGTCAGATGCAGCCCCTCGAGTGCCCGGCGATGATGTTAGCAAAAAAACGACGAACCCGCTTCTTTTGAAGTTGCCATCACTCGATCACTTTATCGGCGATCCATGACCGGCTGTCCGACACGGCAATGATGCGGCCATCTGATTTTCCGATAGCCGCATCAATATTCGGTTTTTGACTCTAGCCGCACTCCGGACCCATGCTGCGTCGCAATCTCAGCGTGGAGCGGCAATCCGGCATGGCACAATCATCCGCATCTCCCAGGTTCCGGATCGGGATCGATACCGGCGGCACCTTCACCGACATTGTGTCGGTCGATACGCGCTCGGGCGCCACGCAAGTCACCAAGGTCGCGAGCACGCCGGCCAATCCCGGGATTGCCCTGCTGCGCGGCGTCAACGCCATCCTCGCGGCGAATGGTGCGGCGACCGACGATGTGGCCGGCCTGGCCCACGGTACCACGGTGGCGACCAACGCGCTGCTGCAAGGCGAGATCAGTTCGCTCGGCCTGATCGTCAACTCAGGCTTTCGCCATATCCTCGAGATCGCCCGGCAGTCGGTGCCGGAGGGCTATGGAAATTCCTATTTCTGGGTCAAGCCGGACCGCATCGTGCCGCTGCAGTTCGTCCGCGAAGTGAGCGGGCGGCTCGATTTCCGCGGTCAGCAATTGCGCCCGCTCGACGAGGCCACGGTTCGCGAGGCGGCGCGCTTCTTCAAGGCGCAGGGCATCCGCGCCATCGGTATCTGCCTGCTGCATTCCTATGCCAACGACACTCATGAGCGCCGTGCCGCCGCGATCGTTATGGAAGAATATCCGGAGGCGACGCTGTCGCTGTCCTGCGAGGTGCTGCCGGAATACCGCGAATATGAGCGCGCCGTCACCACGCTGGTCGACGCCTTCGTCAAGCCGCACATGGAGCGCTACCTCAAGCGGGTGCATCAGGAACTCGGCGTCGGGCTGCAGGACAAGCCGTTCCTGGTGATGCAATCGAGCGGCGGCGTGGCCAGCGCCGAGCAGGTGGTGCGCAAGCCGATCACCACGGCGCTGTCCGGCCCCGCCGCCGGCGCGCTCGGCAGTGCGGTGATCGCGGAAATCGCCGGCTTTCCCGATCTCGTCACGCTCGATGCCGGCGGCACCTCGACCGATCTCTGCCTGATCGAGGCTGGCCGGCCCCAGGTCACCAATGGCGGATCGGTCGGACCGTTTCCGGTACGTATCCCGATGATCGACATCGAAACCATCGGCACCGGCGGCGGCTCGATCGCCTGGATCAGCCGCGAAGGTCATCTGAAGGTCGGCCCGCGCAGTGCCGGCGCCGAGCCCGGACCGATGTGTTATCCGAACGGCGGCCAGGAGCCGACCATCACCGATGCCAATCTGGTGCTGGGCCGGATTCCGCCGTCCCTGATCGGCGGCGGCATCCCGCTCGATGTGGCGCGCGCCCGCGCTGGCATCGCGGCGCTGGCGCAACGGCTGCCGGGGAACATGAGCGTCGAACAACTGGCCAGCGGCATTATCGAGATCGCCAATTGGAGCCAGGCCAACGCGATCCGGCAGATGACGATCCAGCGCGGCATCGATCCGCGCAATTTTGCGCTGCTGTCGTTCGGCGGCGCCGGGCCGGCACAGTCGCCGGCCGTGATGGATCTGTTGGCCATGAATGCCTGCATCGTGCCGCCGAATCCCGGCAATCTGTCGGCGTTCGGCCTCCTGGCGGTCGATTGGCGAACCGATCACATCGTCACCAAGGTGATGCACGAGGACGTCATCGATCTTTCCGAGGTGGCATCGCGTTATGCCGCGCTGGAGCGCGAGGCGACGGCGACGTTGCAGCGCGACGGCATCGAGGCGTCACGCATCCGGCTGGTTCGCGAGGCCGACATTCGCTATGCCGGCCAGTCGATGGAAGTGCGGGTCGCCGCACCCGGCGGCGCGATCGACCAACATTTCCTGGCGGGCCTGATCGGCGCCTTCAACGCCGCGCATCTGAAAACCTTCGGCTACAATTACGCCGGCCAGCAGAAGATCGAGCTGGTCAATCTCTGCGTCTCCGGCTTCGGCCTGATCGAACGGCCGCAGATGCCGAAACTTGCCGCGCGCGACGGCGAGCCGATGCCGAAATCGCGCCGCGCGGTCTATTTCGGCACAGGCTTCCAAGAGACGCCGGTCTATGATCGGGCATCGCTGCCGACCGGCAAGCGTGTCGATGGACCGGCCGTGATCGAGGAATTCGGCTCGACCACCGTGGTGTTTCCCGGCCAGATGGTCGAAGCCGATCCGCACGGCATTCTCGTCATCCGGCCCAGCCAACCCGCGCATGAGGTGGCATCATGAACATGCATCACAAAACCCATCCATGGCCGACCGCGCCGCTGCGCGAGGCTGTGCCGGTCGATCCGATCGTGCTGCAGATCGTCGAAGGCACGCTGAATTCGATCGAGGCCGAAATCGAATACGCCATCGAGCGCACGGCGCGCAGCCCGATGATCCGCGAGGCCCATGACTTCCGGGTCGGGCTGTTCGACCGCTATTGCCGCAAGCTGACCGGGCGCTCCTATTCGGCGATGCCGAATGGCGTGGTGCGCGATTTTCCGCCGGAGACGATGCGGCCCGGCGACGTGTTCCTGATGAACGACACTTATTTGACCGAAGGCAGCATCGGGCATCTGCCGGATCTGTGCAGCACCGTGCCGGTGTTTCATGACGGCGAAGTCGTCGCCTACATCCAGGCCTTCGGCCATCACGACGATATCGGCGGCCGGGTGCCGGGCTCGATGCCGGGCACCGCCGCCACCGTGTTCGAGGAAGGCCTGGCGATTCCGCCGGTGAAGATCTACAGCGCGGGCGTCCGCAACGACGCGGTGTTCACCATCGTCCGCCGCAACACCCGCGTGCCCGAAATGCTGTCGGCCGATCTCGACAGCGAGATCCAGGCCTGCCTGATGGGCGCGCAGCGGATGGCCGGGCTGTTCGCGCGCTTCGGCAGGGACCAGGTCGAGGCCTGCTTCCAGGCCATCCTGGAAAAGTGTCGCGACATCTACCGCCACGAGTTGCTGAGCAAGATCGCCGACGGCGAATACTCCTGGGAAGACTACGTCGAGCACGACGGCCTCACCGATCCGAAGCTGCACAAGCTGGCGCTGAAGATGACCAAGAAGGGTGGCAAAATCACCCTCGACTTCAACGGCACCGATCCGCAGTCGACCGGGCCGATCAACTGGCCGGCCGACTATGCCGACGGCGCCTTTCTGATCAAATGGATCGCGCCGATCCTGCGCAACCTCGCCGACACGCCGGACCGCGCCGCTGAGATTCACGTCAATGAAGGTGTCTGCGACGTGTTCGAGGTGATCTTCCCGCCGAAGGGCACGCTGATCACGCCGGAATGGCCGGCCGCGACCAATGCGCGCTCGTTCGTGCTGCTGCGCTGCCTCGGGCTTCTGGCCGGCGTCGTCGCGCAGGCGGTGGATGGGCGGATGCCGGCGGACCAGGAAACCATCCGCTACACCGGTTTCTTCGGCACCGATCTCGACGGCAAGTCGTTCCTGTCGCGCGAAGTGCTGGGCGGCGGTTCCGGCGGGCGCTATTACGCCGACGGCAATGACGCCATCCACATCGTGCCGGACTCGCGCAACCAGCCGGCCGAATTCACCGAGACCCGGTTTCCGCTGCTGGTGGAGAAACTGGCGCTGCGCACCGATTCCGGCGGCGCCGGACTACGGCGCGGCGGGCAGGGCTATGAAAAGCACTATCGCGCCTTGGTCGATTGCCGCACCATCGTGACGGCGGACCGGGTGCGGCTCGGCTGCTACGGCCTCAACGGCGGCAAGGCCGGCCAGCCGTTCTGCGTCACCGTCGATGCGGAAGGCGAAGGCCGCGAGCTCGGCGGGCTGGTCGATGGCGAGCCGGTTCTGAAGGGCCAGGTCGTGCAGGTGGTGACCACCGGCGGCGGCGGCTGGGGCGATCCACTGGAACGCGAGCTGGAGCTGATCACACGCGATGTGGTTGAGGGCCGGGTTTCGCTGGCCAGCGCCGGTGCCGATTATGGCGTCGTGTTTGCCTCCGGCAGCAGCCTTGAACGGCCCGAGATCGACACGGCCGCAACCGCGCAGCGACGCGGCGAGTTGCGCAAGGCGCGCAGCGGCGCGCTGCCGATGATTGACCGCGGCGACGGCTATGAAAAGATGCTGCGCGGCGAGCACTTGCCGCGGATGAGATAAGGACCTGTAGGATGGGTTGAGCTCTTTGCGAAACCCATCACCACAGCCTGCAATTGATGGGTTTCGCGAAGAGATCAACCCATCCTACGGTCCGTGCCTTGCCGCGGATGCAATAACAACGAAACAAGGTGACGAATGGCGATTGAAGTGGCGAAGGTCGAACTCAAGACCGTACAGGACGCAAGCGGTGTCGAGGACCTGATCAAGGCCGGCAAATTCACCGCGGATCAGGTCATCGCCGTGATCGGCAAGACCGAGGGCAATGGCGGCGTCAACGATTTTACCCGCATCCTGGCCGACCAGGCGTTTCGCCGGGTGCTGATGAAGCACGGCAAGCGTTCCGAGGCCGACATCCACAACGTGCCGATGGTCTGGTCGGGCGGCTGCGACGGCGTCATTACGCCGCATGCCACGGTGTTCGCGCGCAACGACAAGACCGGTCCGGCCTCGCAATCGCGGCTGGTGATCGGCACGGCGTTGAGCGTCGAATTGCTGCCCGAGGATATCGGCCGGCCGGCGATGGTGCAGAAGGTCGCCGACGCCGTGAAGGCGGCGATGAAGGACGCCGGCATCACCGACCCCAAGGACGTGCATTACGTCCAGACCAAGACGCCGCTGCTGACCATCGATTCGATCGCCGATGCGGAAAGCCGTCACCAGACGGTATTCTGCGAGGTTCACGAATCCATGGGTGTTTCGAATGGCACCACGGCGCTCGGCATCGCCGTTGCGCTCGGGGAAATCGAGATGCCCAAGGCCGAGGAGATCTGCAAGAACCTCGATCTGTATTCGGCGGTGGCGTCCTGCTCCTCCGGCGTCGAACTGACCCAGGCGCAGATCGTCCTGCTCGGCAACAAGCCCGGCGCCGGGGGGCGTTACCGGATCGGCCACTCGGTGATGAAGGATGCCCTCGACATCGATGGCATCTACGATTCGATCCGCAACGCCGGGCTGACGTTGCCGGAACGGCCGCGCTCCAGCGACCTCAACGGCAAGCTCGTCAACTGCTTCATGAAATGCGAGGCCGACCGCACCGGAAAACTACGCGGACGGCGCCAGATCATGCTCGATGACTCCGACGTATCATGGCACCGCCACATCAAGGCGGTGGTCGGCGGCGTGGCGGCGACGGCCATCGGGGATGCCGCCGTCTTCGTATCGGTCGATGCCATGCACCAGGGGCCCCATGGCGGCGGTCCATGCATCGCCATTATCGAAGTGGACGACTGAAATCGGCACGATAATTGCTCTAAAATTGGTCAATCGTCGCCACCGGCGGCGGAGATTCCGGCACCAGTGTGCCGGCGAGGTCGATAACAGGAGTTTTAGAGCATGAAATCGTTGAATCGGATGGTTTTCGCCCTGCTGGCCATGATGGCGCTGGCCGGGGCCGGAACCGGCCAGGCGGCAGCGCAGGACAAGGTCGCGGTCGGCGTGTTCCCGCTGAGCTCGTCGCTGCCGTATTTCGTCGCAGTCGAGAAAGGCTTCTTCAAGGAAGTGAACATCGAGCCGGAAATGACCAAGCTGATGGGCGGTCCGGCCAATGTGGCGGCGATGATCACCGGGCAGATCGAAGTCTCCGCCGTTCTCGTCACGCTGGAAGGCCTCAACGCCAACATCAAGAAGCCCGGCGTGGCGATGTATATCGCGCTCAACAGCCAGACCCCGGTCTGGAAGATGGAGCAGTTCGTCGTCCGCAACGGTTTCAAGGCCGACAAGATTTCCGACCTCAAGGGCGCCAAGCTGATGACGGCGCCGGGCCCGGCTAATTTCAACACCGCCAAGGCGGTGCTCGCCAAGAACGGGCTGAAGGAAGGCGACTATACCATCGACCAGCTCGACATGAGCCAGCACGTCAATGCCATGACCGCCGGCACCTTCGACGGCGGCTATACGCTGGAGCCCAATGCGTCGATGATGATCAAGGCCGGCGTGGCGCGCTCGATCGACGTCGGCGTGATTTCGAAATACATCCTCGGTGACGAGAAGGCCGACGCCTATGCGGCCGGCTGCGCCATCACCTCCGAATTCATCCAGAAGCGGCCGGACGTCGCCAAGCGCTTCGCCATGGCCTGGAGCAAGGCCCTCGACTACATCAACAAGAACCCCGACGACGCGCGTAAATATCTCGCCAAGAACACGTTCACGCCGGACAACGTCGTCGATATGGTCTCGATGCTCGGCTACACCATGACCAAGGACATGACGCCGAAGCAGGTCGCCGATCTGCAGAACCTGTCGGATTTCGGCACCTCGATCGGCGTCGTTCCCGAGAAGTTGGACGTCACCAAATTCCTCTACAAATATTGAGGGTTGGACGGTGCAGGCAGCCGCTAAAATCGAACTGTCGGAGAATGCGCGGGCCGCGGCAACGCGGACCGCGCCGCACGTCACGATCAGGGGTCTGAGCAAGCGGTTCACCGACGCGACGATCTACGATAATTTCGATTTCGACATCCCGCGCGGCAAGCTGATGTCGGTATTCGGGCCGAACGGCTGCGGCAAGAGCACGCTGATCAACATGATCGCCGGGCTGTTTCCGAT
>JAQGJF010000432.1 GCA_028290765.1 Tardiphaga sp. | reverse complement strand
AGATGGCGGTTGCCGAGTCGGCCGACTCGCGTTAGCCTAGGAATATGTACCCATACCGGGAAACCATCTCGTCGCGCTACGCCCATACGCCCTGGCGTCGCCGGGTGTCGGCCGTGCTGCCATGGGTATTCGTGCTCGGCATGGCCGCGGGACCGATGCTGCCGGCGCGACGCTGGCTGCATTGGCCGCTGCCCTCGACGTCGCAAAGCTGGCCGGGAGACAGCGATCTGGTCTGGAAGCGCGCCGGCAATCCTGGCGCCCGCCTTCAGGTCGATGTGCTCCGGACCATCGACGGCGACACCTTCGAGGCGCGGGTGCATCTGCCGCCCGGCCGCGACGTCACCACACGGGTCCGGTTGCGCGGCATCGATGCGCCGGAACTGAAGGCGCAATGCGAAAAAGAGTTTCGGATGGCGGAAACCGCCAGCACTGCGCTGCAGAGGCTGCTCACCGAGGGCGATGTTGCGATCTACAACGTCGGTCCCGACAAATATCAGGGCCGGGTGGTCGCCAGTGTCGCGACCGGGCGCACGCCGGATGTGTCGGGCGCCCTTCTCGCCGGAGGTTTTGCGCGCGCCTATGACGGCGGCCACCGCAGCGGCTGGTGCGGACGGTGAGCAACGGGAGCCGTGCAGCCGGGTGAGCGCGAGTTGCTCGTTCGATAGCAGAGCCGGAGCGACCGCATTCAGATCATTAAAAAAGCCGCGCTCGATGCGCGGCTTTTTTCCGAAAGATGATTCCGGGGCGACCGATCAGCGAGACGTCACGACCACTGTCGTTCCCACCGAAACACGCTGATAGAGATCGGTGATGTCCTCATTGTACATGCGGACGCAGCCATACGATACGAAGCCGCCGACCGAACCCGGACGATTGGTGCCGTGAATGGCGTATTCTCCGCCCGCCAGCGTCATCGCGGCGACACCCATCGGATTGGCCGGCGAACCGCCGGGAATGACATTCGGCATGCTTGGATTGTCGCGCTTCACTTCCGCGGGCGGCGACCAGGCGGGCTGACGATACTTGCCGTCGATGCGGGTGGTGCCGGCCCATTGCTTGCCGGCCTTGCCGACGCCCACCGGGTAACGGACGGCGCGGCCCTGGTCCAGAATGAGATAAAGCCGGCGCTCATTGGTCTTCACCACGATGGTTCCGGGCGTGTAGTCGCCCCGGAAGCCAACCATATCCGGCCGTGCCTGCGCCGGGTTCGCGGCCAACAGGCCGATTCCGAGGGTGGCTGCCATCGCCATCGCAATCTTAAACGACATCAATCTCTCCAGTCCGGTCGGCGGCCTGCCCAAGGCCGTCCCATTCACACAAATCCACCCGACCCGGCTTCAAACCGGGCCTGCGCCACGACTTCACTCAGCTATTTTTAACCGGCTGCGTTAACCAACCGGTTTCTCTCGGAGGGGCTGCCCCGCCCAACAGCGTCCTAAGAAGAAAATGTTCGAAACAAAGTAAATGCCCGGAAAACAACACTCGCCGGAAAAGCGTCCGGCGAGGCGTTTTGGCCCTGACATTGATGTGATGGGGCAGGAAAACAGGAGCAGTGAGACGAGCGGCAAGACGGGCGACGAGCACGCTCTCCTCCGTCTTGCGGGGTGGGGGTGCCAAGCACAAGGGCTTTGCTCGTAGATCCTCTTCCCAAACCCTAAGAGCGAGCTGCGCTCGTCTTGCCCCCTGCAGGAAGGGAGAAGCAAGGCGCCGGCCGGCCGTCTCGTCAAAGCATCAAAACTTACGCCGACGCGCCCTTCTTGTTCTGCCGGTGCTCGACCAGGTCGTCGACCACGGCCGGATCGGCCAGGGTCGAGGTGTCGCCGAGCGTCGACGGCTCGTCCTCGGCGATCTTGCGCAGGATGCGGCGCATGATCTTGCCGGAGCGCGTTTTGGGCAGGCCGGGCGCGAACTGAATGAGATCGGGCGAGGCGATCGGGCCGATGTCCTTGCGCACCCAGGCCACCAGTTCCTTGCGCAGTTCTTCGCTGGGCTCGGTGCCGGTCATCAGCGTGACATAGGCATAGATGCCCTGGCCCTTGATGTCGTGCGGATAGCCGACCACCGCGGCTTCCGAGACTTTGGGATGCGCCACCAACGAACTCTCGACTTCGGCGGTGCCCATGCGATGGCCGGAGACGTTGATGACGTCGTCGACCCGTCCGGTGATCCAGTAATAGCCGTCGGCGTCGCGGCGGCAGCCGTCGCCGGTGAAATACTTGCCCTTATAGGTCGAGAAATAGGTCTGCTCGAAACGCGCATGGTCGCCATAGACCGTGCGCATCTGGCCCGGCCACGATCTGGCGATGCAGAGGTGGCCGGTGCACTCGCCGTCCAGCACCTTGCCGTCGGCATCGACGATCTCCGGCACCACCCCGAAGAACGGCCGCGTCGCCGAGCCGGGCTTGAGTTTGGTCGCGCCGGGCAGCGGCGTGATCAGGATGCCGCCGGTCTCGGTCTGCCACCAGGTATCGACGATCGGGCAGCGCTCGTCGCCGATCACGCGATGATACCATTCCCACGCTTCGGGATTGATCGGCTCGCCGACCGATCCCAACAGTCGCAGGCTCTTGCGCGAGGTCTTTTTCACCGGCTCGTCGCCGGCCTGCATCAGCGCCCGGATCGCGGTCGGCGCGGTGTAGAAGATGTTGACCTTGTGCTTGTCGATGACATTCCAGAATCGCGAATTGTCCGGATAGTTCGGCACGCCTTCGAACATCAGCGTGGTCGCACCGTTCGCCAGCGGTCCATACAGAATGTAGCTGTGGCCGGTGACCCAGCCGACATCCGCCGTGCACCAGTAGATGTCGCCGTCGTGATAGTCGAACACGTATTGATGCGTCATCGCCGCGAAGATCAGATAGCCGGCGCTGGTGTGCAGCACGCCTTTCGGCTGCCCGGTCGAGCCCGAGGTGTAGAGGATGAACAGCGGATCTTCCGCGTGCATGTGTTCGGCCGGACATTCCGTCGTCACCATCTTGGCCGCTTGGTGGTACCAGAAATCGCGCGACGGGTTCATGTCGACATTGGCGCCGGTGCGCTTGACGACGACGACCCAGTCGACGCCGCCGCTCTTGGCAATGGCAGCATCGACATTGGCTTTCAGGGGCACTTTCTTGCCGCCGCGCAGGCCTTCGTCGGCGGTGATGACTACCTTCGACTGGCAATCGGTGATGCGCTGGGCCAGGCTGTCGGGCGAAAAGCCGGCGAACACCACCGAATGAATCGCGCCGATCCGCGCACAGGCCAGCATGGCGTAGGCGGCTTCCGGGATCATCGGCAGATAGATCGTGACGCGATCGCCCTTCTTGACGTTACGCGTGCGCAGGATGTTGGCGAACCTGCAGACCTCGTCGTGCAATTGGCGATAGGTAATGTGCTTGGACTCCGACGGATCGTCGCCCTCCCAGATGATCGCGGTCTGGTCGCCACGCTTTGCCAGATGACGGTCGATGCAATTCCAGGCGACGTTGAGAACGCCGTCCTCGAACCATTTGATCGAGATCTTGCCCGGCTCGAACGATGTGTCATCGACCTTGGTGAACGGCTTGATCCAGTCGACGCGCTTGGCCTGTTCAGACCAGAATCCGTTGGGATCCTTGATCGATTTTGCATACATCTCGTTATATTTGGCGTCGTTGACAAAGCCGCGTTTCGCCCACTCCGCGGATACGTCGTAAATCTTCTCGGACATCACTTCCTCCACCCGCGCGACCGGCGCCATGCCCTTGCCGCAGGCCGGTTTTCGTCGTTGCGGCGATTATGCGTCGCGGCGCTCGACCCCGGCAAGGGGAAAGGCATGCCACTTTTGTCGCTGTGCCGGCAACCGAACGACATGCGGCCGGCGTAGGATCGAAGCGATGATGGCCCGCATTTTTCAAAGGGGATTTTGATGTCGAAGCCCGTCTTCCGGATCGTCGGCCTGATGGCCGTGCTGTGTTTCTCGCTCGTGCCGGCGCGGGCCCAGACCCCCTGCCCCCGACGCCGAGGTGGCGGCGAGGGAATTGGTGACGACGATGAAGCTCGACGAGCAGTTCAAGGCCTTGATGCCGATGATCCTGAAAACCATGAAGCCGGCGATCGTGCAGAATCGTGCCGATGTCGAGCACGACTTTGACACCCTCGCGCCGAAGCTGCTGGAGGACTTTCAGGCGCGGATGAGCGAACTATCCGATGCGGTCGTGGCGGTCTATTTCAGCAATTTCAGTGCCGAGGAATTGCGCGCCGCGACGGCGTTCTACCGTTCGCCGGCCGGGCAGAAATTCCTGCTGAAGACGCCATTGGTCACCCAGCAAACCATGGC
>JAQGJF010000422.1 GCA_028290765.1 Tardiphaga sp. | reverse complement strand
GCGAAATCGGCGAGCGCGTAGATATTGGCGGCCAGCGCCTCGATATCGGCCGGCGCTGCGCCGCGCACGCCTTGCAGGATTTTCGCGGCGATCGGGGTTTGCGCGATCATCGCCTCCGCATCACCCTGCCGCAGCGGCAGCGGGCGCAACGTCACGTCACGCAGCACCTCGACCAGCGTGCCGCCGAGGCCGAAGGCGAGCACCAGCCCGAATTCGGGATCGCGGTTGACGCCGGCGAACACTTCGACGCCGCCACGCACCATTTCCTGAATCAGGATGCCGTCGATCCGCGGGCGTTCGGGAACGGTTGCGATCCTGTCCTGAAGGCGCGTCCACGCCGCCGCGAGCGCCGCATCGTCGCGGATGCCGAGTTCGACCAGGCCGTATTCGGATTTATGGGCAATGTCGTCGGAGGCGACCTTCATCACCACCTCGCCGCCGATCTCGCGTAGCGCCGCCTTTGCTTCGTCGAGCGACAGGGCCAGAATTTCGCGTGTCACCGACAGGCCGGCTTCCGCCAACAGGGCCTTGGCGTCGCGCTCGTGGATGGTCGGCCGGTCCTGCGCGATCGCGCTGGCCTTGAGCGCGACGTCGCGCGGCGCAGCAGGCGTCCGCGCCCAGCGTGAAAGTTTCCGGACCGCGCCGAGTCCTTCGACGACGCCGCTGAGGAAACCGATTCCTGCCGGCCGCAGGATCGCCTCCTGGTCGCGGCGGAACACGCCGGCGCGCGTCGACAGCAGAAAGAACGGCTTGTCGCTGTCGCGCGCGGCGTCCGCCACCATGCGGGCATACACCAGATCCTCGGCGGGCTCGTCGAGCGGGTGACCATCCATGCCGTCGCATAACAGCGCGACCGCGTCGTAATGCTTCGATTGGCCGAGCACGCTCAACGCATGGGGATAGTTGGTGTTCGGATCGCCGGCCCCCCAGGCATCGAGCGGGTTGCCGTCGCCGGTGATGCGGCCGACGACGCGTTCCACGTCGGCGCGCTCGGTGGCCGGCAAAGACGGCAGCTGCAAACCCGCCTCGGCGGCGAGATCCAGCACGAGTTCGGCCTGGCCTCCGGAGCCGGTCATGACTGCCAGCCGCTCACCCTTCGGATAGCGTCCGCCCTGGACCGCGGCCAACACCTCGGTCATCTCGCCGAGCGTGTCGACCTCGATCGCCCGATGCGCCGCCAGCACGGCGCTGACCACGCGCGATTCGCCGGCACGGCCGCCGGTATGGGTGGTGATGGAGTGCCTGGCGCGAAGGCTCTTGCCGACCTTGAGCGCAACCACCGGCTTGCCGTCATCGGCCGCGCGGTCGAGCAGCGCGACGAAACGCTCGGGCTCGCGCACCGATTCCAGAAACAGCGCGATGCTCCGCGTCTGCGGGTCCGCGATCATGTAGTCGAGAAAATCGCAGGTCGTCAGCACCGCCTCGTTTCCGGAGGAGACGATGTGACTGAACCCGAAACGGCGGCAATCGGAGGCAAGCGCGATGCAGATCGCGCCGCTCTGCGAGATCAGGCCGACATGACCGCGAACGCCGGCCGGATCCAGCACCTCGTGCAGATAGGTCGACGAGTTGGTGGAGGGGCTGAGCGCGCCCATGCAGTTGGGGCCGCATAGAGCGATGCCGGCTTCCCTGGCCAGCCCGGTGATGAAGGCGCCGAGCTTCTGCGCCTCGGCGTCGGAGGATTCGCTGAAGCCGCCGGCATAGATCGCCGCGGCGCCGACTTTCTTTTCCGCGGCCTCTTCGAACGCCCGCGGCAGGCGCGCATTGCCGAGACAGAAGGCGACGGCGTCGATGGCGCCGGGCACATCGGTCAGGCTGCGATAGGCGGCGCGCCCCAAGATCGTGTCGCGCGTCGGATTGACCGGATAGATCGCGCCGGCAAACCCCATCCGTTCGAGCGATACCAGGATGTTGCGACCGGCGGACGGACGCTCGGAGGCGCCAACGACCGCGATCGACCGGGCGTTCAAAAGGGCATCGATGGTCATGGAAACTCCAGCCGGCCCGGGTCAGGCCTTGAACTGATTGGAACGCCAGCTGAGCGCCGCCTTGAGGCCCTCGCGTTCGGCGCGTTCGTTGAACTCGCGGCCGAATTCGGTCTCGCTGGCATAGAGCGCGGTGACGACGTCGTGGCCCGCGTTGATCGCGTTGCGGAAGCCCGCGGCCTCCAGCCCGCGTCGCAGCGCCAGCTTGGTGCGCGTCAGCGCTTCCGGAGCGATCAGGGAAAGCCGCCTGGCGTAGGCGTCGGTCGCGGCGGCAAGTTCGTCCACCGGGACGACTTTGTTGATCATGTCGAATTCGAACGCCATCTGCGCGGTGATCTGATCGCCGAAATAAATGAACTCGCGGGCGCGCCGGTAACTTGCGATCCACGGCATGATGAAGGCCGGGCCGGAATAACCCAGACGCACTTCCGGCTCGCCGAATTTCGCATTATCGGCCGCGATCACGAAGTCGCAGAACATCGCGAGCTGGCATCCGCCGCCCAGCACGTGGCCCTGAACCGAGGCGATCACCGGCTTCGCGGCATCGAACGGCGCCATTTCGGAGCGAACGCTGGCGCCGAGTTCCCTATGCCATTTAAGGGCGTTTTCCTCGTCGCCATCGTCATCCTCCCCGGAGATGTCGTGGCCGGCGCAGAAGCTGCGGCCCTCGCCGCGCAGGACAATCACCGAGGTCTGCTTGTCGCGGTCCGCCTCGGCGAAGGCCTCGACCAGCATGACCTTCATTGGCTCGGAAATTGCGTTCAGTTTATCGGGCCTGTTGAGGACGACATGCCCGATGCCATCCTTCCGTTCGTAATAGATTTGGGCCGTTTCGGACATGTGGACGGTTCTCCGGACGGGCGGCCGCTCCACAACCCGGCAGCGAACCCAGGTCGGCTTAATAGCGTGGCAATGGAGGCTGAATCAATAAATTTTATTTTTATCAACATACGCGCCGGCGGCTAGATGTCGCAAAAACCAAATAACTCATTGAAATATAAATACATTACATGATTTCTCT
>JAQGJF010000373.1 GCA_028290765.1 Tardiphaga sp. | reverse complement strand
CTGGCGCGCAAGTTGACTACTTTCCATTTCGGATCGAAGCCAGGAGACTGCAATCTGTCGAGGCGACTGAACAGGTAATCCACCAGGCGCGTCACACGACGGTATCGATCGGACTGTTGAGGCCAATTGTAAGCCGCGAGAATGGTGGGGACGGCGATCGTCGTGATCCGCTCACCCTTCTGTACCAGGCTTGGGTAGTCCGCCGCGTCAATCGATGAGGGAAGATAGTAGTCCTCGAATTTGGTGTCATATTCGACGGCGAGAAACTTGAAGCCCGGATCCCAGCGTCCCTTCAGGAACGCGTCAACGGGCTTCGACGTAACAAAGACAACAGCCGAGACTTCTCCGCGCTTCATTTGTTCCAACGCCACCTGGTGAGGAATGAACATCTTCTCCACATTCAGACCCAACCGGCTGAAGATCAGCGGCCCCGAATAGGCCGCTGCCGTGCCTTGCGTGTTGAAGTTGACCTTTTTGCCCTTGAGATCGTCGAGCGACCGAATCTCTGGACGGACGAAAATGTGCAATTCAGACGGAAAAAGGTTGAGAATGTAAACAATGCGTCGTTCGATAAACGGCACCTGAGCCTTGTACTCTTCAAGAGCATCCGTGTTGATGATCGCCGCATCAACGCCCCTGAGATATAGCAGCGAGTTAACATTTTCTGTTGCACCACGCGTCACGATTGGAATGACGTGAAGCTTGTCCTCCTCGTCCACAACGCGAGCAATCTCCGCGGCGAGACGAAGCGGAGCGCCTTCGATGAGGCCACCGGCGATACCGACCGTCCATGCATTGATGCGTTCTTTCGCGGCCGAGTCGAGCTTCCTTGCCGCTGCCGCGGCTGACGGCGTCTCGCGCACCGGGAGAGATTGGGCGTTGGCGGGCAACTGGAGGCCAAGTCCGGCTAATGTGATCGTGGCCGATACCATAGCGGCAATTTTCAAGAACGACATAAACCCTCTCCCTGCTCCGGGGAACTACCATGACCAGCCGAGCTGCGAGCCCGTTACTTTAACGTCTCAATCCGCTTCTTCGCATCCTCAATGCCGCCTGCCTGCGCCCGTTCATATAGTACGCGCGCCTTTGCAGGATCGCCGAAAATTCCGCGTGCGCGCCACGATACCAGCACGCGGGCGTCGTAAGTCTCGGCCAGCATGAAGGCAGCTCGCGCGCTACCCCGGTCAAGGGCGTGTTCAAGCAATGGCCGAGCGCCGCTGATATCAGCTTGCCGGAGCAATGCGTTTGCCCGAGCAAGCAACCTCTGTTCGTCCAGGGGGGGGCGGGACGCAGCGCTCGCCGATGTAACTCGCTCTGTCACTATGGCAGCTTTCGGATCCAAACCCGACGCGGCTTCGCCAGCAATCGGCTGGGCCTGCGAACGTGGCGGCTCCGAGGCAGACGACCGCCCTGAGGCCGAAGCGACGACGTCGCCAGGAAGCTGTTCCAGCGAGCGCCCGTTTCCCTCGATCGTTCTCGATGAGGACTCGGTCATCCGCTCGTGCGAGCCATCCATGGCCGGTTCGCGTGGGTGCATGGCAGCGAGAGCATTCAGGGCACCGGTCCGTCGATTGCTGGCATCGAGTTCGTTCTTGACGGAGACTAGCTCGCGTGCAAGCGCGTCGGCTCGATCGCGTTCGCCGGCGAAGGCCAATTTCTGCTCCGCTGCGATGGCCCTGTTTGTTTCCGCCACCTGCAATACTTCAGCGTGAGCGGCAGCGAGAAGTGCGGAACGTTCCTCCGCCTCCTTCCGCGCCGAGGCAAGCTCGCGGGCGAGCCTCTCGTTATTGTATCGTTGTTTCCCAAGCGCAAGCTCTTGTTCGCTTTTCGCCGCCTCGGCGATTCGGGTGATTTCCGAGCCCGCGGCACGCGACGTCTCGAGTTCTGCCCGCAGTGAAGCTAGTTCGCGAGAAAGGCTCTCCGCCCGCTCTCGCTCCTGTTTGAATTTCTGCTCGAGCGCTTGCTTTTTCTCCACCTCTGCTGCGGCAGCTTGCGCGACTTTCGGGCCTGCGGCACGCAACCCCTCGAATTCTGCCCGCAGTGAAACCAGTTCGCGAGAAAGGCTCTCCGCCCGCTCTCGCTCCTGTTTCAGTTTCTGCTCGAGCGCTTGCTTTTTCTCCGCCTCTGCTGCGGCAGCTTGCGCGACTTTCGGGCCCGCGGCACGCAACCCCTCGAGTTCTGCTCGCAGTGAAGCTAGTTCGCGAGAAAAGCTCTCCGCCCGCTCTCGCTCCTGTTTCAGCTTCTGCTCGAGCGCTTGCTTTTGCTCCACCTCTGCTGCAGCAGCTTGCGCGACTTTCGGACCTGCGGTCCGCGCGGCGTCGAGTTCAGCCTGGAGGGAAACAATGTCACGCACGAGTCTATCCGCCCTATCCTGCTCCCGTTCAAGCGCCTGCCTTTGTTTGAGCTCCGCGTCGGCCGCCTGCGCGGCTTCCAGGTAGGAATCGATCCGCGCCGTATCGAGTTCACGCGTAAGCGCTTCCGCTCTGTCTCGCTCTTGATCTAACGCCTGCCTCTGCTCGATTGCCGCCGCTTCAGCCGCTGACCGCACCGCATCGAGTTCTTCCCGGAGCGACGAGGTTAACGCACGTGCGAGGGCTTCAGCCCGGCTCTTCTCCTGTTCGTTTTCAGGCGGCTGCTTTGTCTTCGCCGCCAGAGCAGATTGCGGCGCCTGCGCGACCTTGTCCGGCGCCGCATCCGACCGTTCAGTGGGAGTTAATTGAGCTACCAGAATGCCGATCTTCTCACTGCCGCCCGCAGTATCCGGCTTCAGCTCAAAGACCGCCGTCTCCAGGATCTGTGTAGCCAGCAAAGAGCGATCCCGCCTGGCATTGAGCTCGGCGAGCGCGGACCCCTCTTTGGCTGATGCAACGAAAGCCTGGACGCGGCTGCTGCCTTCACCACATCGCGCTTTATCCCCTAAAACGCCAATGGCAAACCACAGAATACACGCTGCTGCAGTAGCAGATGCACGCGCTAAGGGTCTGCTGAGCCCCCGCAGACCTTCGGCCGTCTTGGACCCTGAGGAGACAGCAATGGACTCGCCCCGCCTCTGAAGCAAAACGCCCAGGCGCGCTGCGCCACGGACAGTGGTCATGTCACCGGTATCTTGGTCCACTGGAAAGACCGCGCTGCCGTTCTTGGGTTCCGCCGCAATTGCCTGCAAGCCCATCGGGATAACTCAACTTGGCTCTTCGGGCATGATCGTTTCTGATGACACAACCTTCACGAACCCTTTGTCGATGTCGCAGTGGAGGTAGTCAAAACGGAGTAGTTGTACGACTCACTGCGATTAAGTAGATCGCGCGCTGCCTTTGGTGGAACGTTCTTGACCCGCATATCCGTGCATGACTACGTTCCCTGCCTACGCTTGAGCCGGCACACTCCGGGAGAACACCATGAACAGATCATTTGCGGTCTTCGCTGGAATTGCCTCGATTGCGTTCGCGTTGGTGTTAAGCACGCAAGTCAGCAGTTTTGCGCAGACCACCGCTTCTGCCACTTCTTCTGCCACTTCCGCCAAACTCAACGCCTTCGCCAAAGTCAGCACTTCCAGCAAAACGACACCCGCCACCAACCGAAAGCAGCCACATCGGCTGGTTGTACAGGTCAACGTCAATGACCCCGCCGTTATGAATCTCGCTCTCAATAACGTGAGCAATGTGGCTCAGTACTACAAACAGATCGGCCAGGAAGTTGAGATCGAAGTGGTCGCTTTTGGACCTGGACTGCACATGCTGCGTGACGACACCTCGCCCGTCAAAGCGCGCATCAGCTCCATGAGCGAAACCATGCCACAACTCACCTTTGCCGCATGCGGGAATACCCGCGACAATATGACGAAAGCGGAGGCGAAAGATGTCCCCATCATATCGCAAGCCAAGGTTGTCAAGTCGGGAGTAGTCCAGGTCATGGAACTGCAGGAGCGAGGCTGGAGCTATCTGCGACCTTGATGAGTCCCATTGTCGCCGTTGTTTCGGCTGCCCGCCGTGCCGGCACCGATAAACCTGCGGCCGTACCGTAGGCGTCAACTCCACGGCCGCCACCTGGCAAAGACCGGACCGCCGCCAGAGCCGCCGGATGCCCGCTCTTACCCGCATCTCTTCTCCGGGCTCAAGATCGCCATTACGTTTGCGACGATCGGAATCATCGTCGGTGAATTCTTCACCGCCCAGACCCGGCCTCGGCTACATGATCCTGTTCGGCGTTGCTCACGTTGGTTGTCGCTAGATTTTCTTTTGCTCTCTCGGTGCACATCGCGCACACGCCGCCTTCTAACCAATTGAAAAAATTGAACTCTCGGTCCAACCCATCAACGCAGGCCAAGAGACGCCGCAATGGCTTCGTTGCGCAACAATATCTCCAGGTCATGCTGCGCATCGAGATCAAATGACAGGTGGCAATCCTGCCGCATCACAACGCGCAGACCAAGCGCGCCGGCAACTTCCGCATGCCGGGCCGCGCTGCCTGCGCCAAAATAGAAACGCGCGGTTTCGATCGGTCGCCATAGCAACAGGTTGGTACCTTCTCCAGCGCGGTCCGTGATGATCATCACGTCGCAAATATCCTGAACTTCGGCAACAACCGAGAGCAGGCGATCCGACGACAGCCACGGAAGGTCAATCGGGACAACCATGACATCCGTCGCGCCGGCAGCCCGGGCCTCTGTTGCCCCGAGTGCAATGGCATCATTCAGGTCGCATGGGTCCTGCTCGAAATGGCTTGCGAAACCTCGCTGCGATGCCTCCACCAGAACCGCGGGCGACCGGCTGACGACGTGAATACCGGCAATATCCGTCAACTCGGCGACCTGATCGAGCGTGTGGCGAAGCAATCGCAGGTTCAGCGCGTAACGATCGCGCGCCGGCAACACGCCAGCGAGCCTTGATTTTCCGTCCTCCGGTGACTTGACGGGTATGATGATCGCGAGCCGCTTCATGGTGAATGCCTGAGACCGCTCCAGTGAATGGCCAGGCGCGATGCTATCGCGTCCGGCGTCCCGATGCAGGAAACGCCAACCGGCGAGCTGCGCAAATCATTCGAGGCCGGTGATGGTGATACCGGCATCCGGAATCTTGTAGGTGCGGTTGATCCAGATCAGCACAGAGGTCAGGCTTTCCGCCACCGTCGAATTCGCCAAGGGGCCTGCATTGATGCCGCGCAGGCCGGCGTCCTGTGCCAGCCCCATGACGACCAGGCGCGCATCCTTATCGTCACAACATACCAGGACATCGCATGGAATATTGTGGTCGAGCTTCTTCAGCTTGTGCGCCGAGATGTTTTGGAAGGCGGAGACCACCTTCACACCGGGGCCGACCAGGATCTGCAAGGCGACAGCGGCGGAATCGGCTGGAGGCAACTGCACTGTCGAGACTTTGGGCGGCATGAGCGGCACAGTGACGTCGACCAGGATCTTGCCATCGAGCCTGCCGGCAAGACCTTCGATCGTGGAAAGCTGCGACGCATAGGGAACGGTCAGCACAACAATATCGGCGAGATCGGCGGCATCGGCATTACTCTTGCCCGACAGCGCGGGCCTTCCGAGAATGCCGTTAAGTTCCCCGGCGGCAGCCTGCGCCCTGGCGGCGTCGCGCGAGCCGATAATGACGTGATGGCCGGCATTGGCCCAGCGCAGCGCGAGACCGCTGCCTTCGGCACCTGTGCCGCCAATCACCGCAATCGTTCTGGTCTCAAACATCCCCATTTCCTTCAAATATCTTCCGGATTAAGCCCCGACGATCGCGTCCTCCCGTTCCTTTGTTGGCCTCTCGTCTCGCGATACGGCACAGGCGACTTCGTGTTCTCAATATCGGTACGGCGTTTCGCTAACGGTCGCAATTTTCGACCAGAGAGTCAAATTTCCGTCTGACTTCGGCACTGTGTGATTGTTGCATTAGCCCGCGGCAAGGCGTGCAGCAAAGGCCAGCGTCTCGCGCGCCAAAACTATGCGCGATGGCAGATCAGTCATCAGCGTCGGCGTCGCATGGACGTGCGCCGCGATGCCTTCGACGTCGGCGGCGTCGGAGCTGTCGATCAGCAGGCCGTCGATCAGACCGGTATAGTGTTTTGCGATCGAGGCGGAGGTCGTTTCGATGTTCAGCTCGCTCATGATTTTTGCAGTCGGCCCCTTGATAGCGCGGCCGCCGATAATCGGCGAGACGGCGACGACAGGGGCACCGCTGCGCTTCATGGCGTCGCTCAGGCCGGGGACTGCCAGGATCGGATCGATGCTGAGGTATGGGTTTGACGGACAGAGAATTATCGCGCCAAGTTCTGTCGACGACAACGCCGCACTCACCAAGGGATTGAGCCGCGCGACCGTGGCGCCGTCGAACGAAATGCTCCGTACGATCGGCTCGCAACGGTGCTCGACAAAATAGCGCTGGAAATCGAGGGTGCCGATGCTCGTGACGACCTTGGTTCGGACATCGTCATCGGTGACGGGCAGTATTTGCGGTGCAATTCCCAGCGTCGTCGCGATACCCGCGATAATCGAGGTCAATGTCTCGCCGGCGGCGAGGCGCCGTGTTCGCTCCACATGAAGCGCGAGATCGCGATCGCCCAGCGCAAACCAGCTTTCGCCACCGAGCTGCCGGATGGCCTCCATGAAATTCCAGGTCTCGCCGGCGCGGCCCCAGCCACGGACCTCATCGCTCAATCCGCTCAGCGTGTAGATTATGGTGTCGAGATCGGGGCAGATCCGCAGGCCCATATGCTCAAAATCATCGGCGACATTGACTACGACGATCAGCCGTTCGCCGAGAAGATGTTTCAGACCGAGCGCAAGCTTGGCCCCGCCGATGCCGCCGCAGAGGGCGATCACCGTCCTGGGCGAATCGAAAGCAACGGGTGGCGGCATCTTTGTGTCCTTGGTCAGCGGAACATATCCATATGCTTCGGACGGATCAGCGCCGCCGCATCATTTTCCGGCGCACAGTTTTGAAATCCACGGACATGCACGATCGGCAGCCCCTCGGCACCCTGCCCCATCACCAGCGAAGCCGCGGCGGCCAGCTCATCGCCGATGGCAACTTCCGTTACCTTCATCTCGCGGCCGAACAGGTCCGGTGAGCCGATCAGGTTCTGCAGCGACGATATGCCGGCCGCGCCAAGGGCGACGCCGACCACACCGTTTCGCCACGCTCGGCCGAAGCTGTCATTGATGATGACGCCGATCGAAACGGAAAATTCCCGATCAAGCGTCTGTTTGATCGCCCGACAAGATTTGTCGGGGGCGATCGGCAGCAGCAGAACGCGGCCCGGTCCATCGTCGTGCGCTATATTGGACTCGTCGACACCGGCATTCGCCATCACAAAACCCAGCCGATGCGCGACGATCATCACATTTTTTCTGATCCGCAGCACTTCCGAAGATTCAGCCAGCACCACCTCGATGTGGCTGGCATTCTTGCCGGTCACCAAGGCCAGTTCCTTCGCTCTTTCGGATGGGACGATTTGCGCCAGATCGATGTAGCGATCCTCCGACTTCGAAATGATCTTCTGGGCGATAACGATCACGTCGCCGTCCTGCAGAACGATCCCGGCCCCAGCCAGTCCAGCCTTGATGATCGCACACACATCGTCACCCGGCTGCACCAGCGGGATATTCGGCAGAGCCGTGTAGGTGATCGACCTGGTCATCGAGAGACTCCTGCGACGGAACCCGTCCTATAATTGGTTTGCCGGGCAAGATCAAAAGCCGGACACGGGCCATCAATCAGCCTTATCGGCGAGCTGTGGCAAAGGGCCTGGCGGAAGCTTCGTTGCCCGCCGAAGCGCATTACAGGGCGTTTTCCACGTGCTTTCGTTTCGCGGAGAACGGTGTCATCACCATTTCGGTCAGCGGCGCTGCGCCAAAACTGGCCTCGCGACGCTCTTTCGGCACCTGTTGATAGAGCGAGGAGCGTAGTTCGAAACGACGTCCCAGCGACTTGATCACGGCCTCCATCTGTTCGGGCGTAAATTCCTGACCATGCTGGGTGCCGGCCGCGCGCGAAATACTCTCGTTCATCAGCGTGCCGCCGAGATCGTTGACACCCCCCTGCAGCAACGCGGTGATGCCTTCCTCGCCGAGCTTGACCCAGGAGGCCTGGACGTTGGTGATCAACGGGTTCAGCACCAGCCGGGAAACCGCATGCATCAACCGCACCTCGCGCCATGTCGGCCCGATGCGCGACTCTCCACGCAACGACATCGGCGCCTCCATGTGCACAAACGCCAATGGAACAAATTCGGTGATGCCGCCGGTACGCGCCTGCAGATCGCGCAGATGCAGCAGATGTCGCGCCCAGCTCGCGTAATTCTCGACATGGCCAAACATGATCGTTGACGTCGTGCGCAGGCCGACCTCGTGGGCCGTCTCGACTACATTGAGCCATTCGCTCGTATTGAGCTTGTCCGGACAGATGAACGCACGAACTTCGTCATCGAGGATTTCCGCTGCCGTGCCGGGTAGCGAGCCCAAGCCGGCGTCGCGCAACATTGCGAGATAGCGGCGAACCGGAATACCGAGCGTCGCGGCGCCCTGAGCCACCTCCAGCGGCGAGAAGGCGTGGACATGCATGCCCGGGACTTCGTTCTTTACCGTACGCAACAATTCGAGATAGGTGTCGCCGGTATAGCGCGGATTGATGCCCCCCTGCATGCAGACCTCGGTGGCACCACGATCCCAGGCCTCGCGGGCGCGCCGCGCGACTTCCTCAAGCGCAAGGTCGTAGGGCTTTCCGCGCAGCTGTTCGTGCATCTTGCCTTTGGAAAACGCGCAGAAGCTGCACTGATAGCTGCAGACATTTGTGTAATTGATATTGCGATTGACGACATAGCTGACCAGATCTCCGCTTGTCTGCCGCCGCAGTTCGTTCGCCGCCGAGCAGATCATATCGACGTCACCGGCCCGCACCTTGAATAGCCTGGTGATCTCGGATTCCGACAGCCGTGCTCCGGCAATCGCCCGAGAAACAAGCGCATCAATACCATGATCGATCCGCGGTCGAGGCAACTCCACCGGCAGATGCTCCAGGGAGCCCGGCGCCCAATCATCCTCGCGCACAAAGCCGTCGCCATCGACCGCACGAAGCACTCTGGTCGCCAACTCTTTGTCGAGCCATCTCCCGGACTTGGCAACATAGGTCGGATAGACCGCGAGACGCTGTTGCAGCGAGAGGCCGGCACGCTCCGTCGCGGCTTCTAGTCTGGCGAGATCCGGCCACGGTGCTTCCGGATTGAC
>JAQGJF010000335.1 GCA_028290765.1 Tardiphaga sp. | reverse complement strand
CGCCAGCCGCTCGAGCTGGCAAACCGCCAGCGTCAGCACGGCGATCGCCGTGGCCTGATGCGCCAAGCCGAGCAGGATCGGAACCTGGTACAGCAGCGTGAAAATGCCAAGCATCGCCTGCACGATGATCGCCGCAACCAGCGCCAGCGCGCCGTTGACCGTGGCCGCTCCCGCCTTCGAGCGGACCGCATCGATGGCGTGCAGCAGTGCCAGCGCCAGCAGCGCATAGGCGGTCATGCGATGCTCGAACTGCACGGTGAGCGTGTTGTCGAACAGATTGCGCCACCACGGCTCCTCGAACCACAGCCGCGCCGCCGAAGGAATCAGCGCGCCGTCGATCTCGGGCCAGGTGTTGTAGACCCGCCCGGCGCGCAATCCCGCGACCAGCGCGCCGAAATAGAGCTGGATGAAGGTCAGAACCAGCAGCGCCGCGCTGGTGATCTTCAATCGAAACGACGCCTGCAATGGCACAGGCCCGGTCAGCCGCCGCAGCGTCCAGACGATGGCCGCGAAAATCAGCAGGGCCAGCACCAGATGGGTGGCGAGGCGGTATTGCGAGACCTCGACGCGCTGCGACAGGCCCGAGGCCACCATCCACCAGCCCACGCCGCCCTGCAACGCGCCGAGCCCGAAGATGATCCACAGCCGTCTCCCGAGCTCGGCGGTCACGACGCCGCGCCAGAGAAACCAGAGAAACGGCAGCAGATAGACCACGCCGATCACCCGCCCCAGCAGACGGTGGCTCCACTCCCACCAGAAAATCGTCTTGAATTCATGCAGGCTCATGCCGGCATTGAGCTCGCGGTATTGCGGAATGGTCTTGTAGGCGTCGAACGCCTGCGTCCATTGCGCCTCGCTGAGCGGCGGCAGCGTTCCCGAGACCGGCTTCCATTCGACGATCGACAGCCCCGACTCGGTCAGGCGCGTCGCGCCGCCGACCAGCACCATGAGCGCGATCAGCGCGGCGACCGCGATCAGCCACCATCGAACCGCACGCAACGGGGCCGTTTTCGAGGAACCAGAGGTCATCAAAGCAACGTCTTGAATGGATTTTCGCGCACCTTATAGTCCCGCCGTTCCCGCGCGCAAGACGCGCTTCCGCTTGAGATTGCACGTTTCCGTCATGCCGATCCGTACCCGAAAACTGCTCGGAACCATTGCCTTGCTGGTGCTGGTGGTCATCTGGTCGCTGACCGGCATGGCCGTGGCGCAAATGCCGTGGCTGGCGGCTTCCGGGCTGGCGCAGGCGATGTTCTATGTCATTGCCGGACTGGGATGGGTGCTGCCGGCCATGCCGATCGTCAGCTGGATGTCGCGACCGGACGTCTAGCACCCTCGTTGGCGGCTTCCGAAAGCGTTTTTCCATGCTAATTGCGCTTGTTCAACCCGCGCATCTGCCAACGGATCATCCGGCAAGGAAAACATGACCGCCGTCTCGCGTTTCGAAATCGTCCTGCTGCTGATGGCCGCGATCGTCGTTCTTGAAATTCTCGCGCGGCGGCTGAAACTTCCGCGCGCCGCGGCGCTGATCCTGGGCGGGATCGGCTTTGCCATGATCCCGGGGACGCCCGACGTCGAGCTGGATCCCGCTCTGGTGCTGGTGCTTTTCCTGCCGCCTCTGTTGATGGCCAGCGCGTGGTTCACCGCATGGCGGGACTTCCGCTCCGACATCAGGATCATTCTGCAACTCGCGGTAGGAGCGGTCGCGTTCACGACATTGGTGGTCGGCGTCGTGGCCCATCTGGTTCAGCCGGCGCTGCCGTGGGGAGCCTGCTTCGCGCTCGGGGCCATCGTCTCGCCGCCCGACTCGGTGGCGGCGAAGGCCGTCTTGCAGAAACTGCCTCTGCCACCGCGCGTCATCACGTTGCTGGAGGGCGAAAGCCTGGTCAACGATGCATCGGGCCTGGTGCTGTTCCGGATCGCGGTCGCCGCAAGCCTCACCGGAGTCTTCAGCGCAAGCCACGCCGCATTCGACTTTGCCTGGCTCGCGGCCGGCGGCGTGCTGTCCGGTGCGGTGTTCGCCTATATCTCGATGTTCGTCGTCAAGCGCATCGGGGATTCCGACCTCACGATCGTCTGGAGTTTTCTGACGGCCTGGATTTCGTATATCGCCGCGGAAAAACTCGGCGTCTCGGGTGTCCTGTCCACGGTCGCCTGCGGCATGATCATGGGATGGCGGCAGCACGATATTCTGACAGCGCTGACCCGAACGCGATCAATGGCGGTTTGGGGCATTGTCGTATTCGTGCTCGAATCGTTGATCTTCATCCTGATCGGCCTGTCGCTGCGCGGCGTGTTGACGCGGCTCGGCGGCGGTGACGCGTTGATCGCGCTGCTACCGCCCACTGCGGCGATCGTCGCCGCCGTGATCCTGGCGCGGTTCGCCTGGATTTTCCCGACGACCTACCTTCCGCGCGCGCTGATTCCTTCGTTGCGCAAACGGGACCCCTACCCGCCGCTGGCGGTCCCGTTCATCATGAGCTGGGCGGGCCTTCGCGGGGTGGTCAGTCTTGCCGCAGCGCTGTCGCTTCCCGAAGGCTTTCCGGGCCGCGACTTTATCCTAGCCGTCACCTTCGCGGTCATTCTCGTGACCGTATTGGTGCAGGGCACGACGCTCGCGCCGCTGGTGCGGTTGCTGACCGGCGTGGGATTTGCGCCGCTGAACATCTCGGAGCTCTCGGAGGCGCAGGCCCGCGCGCGCGTCGCCGTCGCCCAACTTGCCGCCGTGGAAAAGCAATCGCTCAATCCGGACGGAAGCCATCGACACCCTCGCCTGATCGAGCAGTATTCCTACCGGGTGCGCGCATCGTCGCGGTTTTCCGAACAGACCGAAGCGCTGATCCCGCATCGGGTCGACCACTTCACCACCGTTCTGGCGGCGATTGCCGCCGGCCGCCAGGAGTTGTTGCGCATGCACCGCGCCAACGAAATTCACGACACGGTACTGCACGCGATCGAACAGGAACTTGATCTCGAGGAAGTCAACGTACAGCGTTTCGTGTGATCGGCGGGGCCGACGAATACGCACGGGAAAAACTGGCTTCGGCCGCCGACGGCGGGTGAATTGCACGCGGACTCACACGATAATGCTTACCCTGCAACCTGCGAGGCGGCCGACATCAGCTCCTGGGGGCTCGGCGCCCCGAACATGCGATGGCCGCCTTCGGGAACTTCGGTAAAGCTCCAGCGCACAACGCCCTCCCGGTCGAGCAGGAATTGGCCAAAGAGTTGACCTTGGCCAGTGGCCTTCATGTGCGCGTCGGCTTCGGTCATTTCGTAGCCGTCCTTGTTGTTGAGGATATCAGCCGCCGCCATCGGATTCATTGGCTCAGGCAGCTCGTTGGGCATGTCGATCCGCATGCTCATCACGCTGTTCATACCCAACTTGCGCGGCCATTCGGTTTCGCTCTCCGTAAACTCGAGATTGGGCAAGCCGAACGCGCGGTGGGAGACGCGCCCGGGGTCGGACGCGGCGAGCAGATTGGGCAATGGATGGTAACGGAAATAGAGCCGCGCACGTTCGATTGGCGTATTGACCACCGTGAGACTTTCGACGCCTTTCTCGCGCAAGGCTGTGTCAAGTTGCGCCTGTGCCGCGATATGGCGCCGGCAGAACGGGCAATGCAGGCCTCGAAACAAGCCGACCAATACTGGGCTGT
>JAQGJF010000321.1 GCA_028290765.1 Tardiphaga sp. | reverse complement strand
CCGGCCAATATCGAAAAGACTTTTAGCCGGCTGGGCTGGATCTGCATGGTGGCTCCGCTGTGTCCGGTGACGGATCAGGTCCGCAACGTCATCAAGCGGGCGATCGGCAACGAACGGGGCGCTCAATATCTGCTGGGCCTGACGTTGATGACCGGCGACGGTCTGCCGAGCGACCGTAACGCGGGGCTGGACTGGATCGTGCGGGCGGCGGAGCTCGGTGATCCCGACGCCGCGCGGGATATTGCCGGACGGCTGCGCAACGGCGCCTCGATCAAGGTCGACGAGACGAAAATCGCCGCGGCGCTGAAGCCGGACGCCGACGCCGGCAATGTCGAGGCGATGCGCGCGCTGGCGCCGATGATCATTCGCGGCCGCGGCGTCAAGCAGGATCCGGTCACGGGCCTTGCCCTGCTGACGCGTGCCGCCGAGCAGGGCTCTTCCGGCGCCGAGCAGGATCTTTCGCAGCTTTATCTGAACGGCGCGCCGGGCGTGGCGGTGAACCGGCCCGAAGCATTGAAGTGGCTGGCGGTCTCGGCGCGTCACGGCAATGTCGATGCGATGGTCAATCTCGGCTTTATGTCGATGAACACGCCGATCGGCGTGCCTTCGACCGAGCGCAATCTCGCCGAGGGTTTTTGCTGGCTGATGCGTGCCGCGCTGCTCGACCATGTGCAGGCCCAGGAGAAGCTGAGCACGATCTTTGCGGCAGGCGAGAAGGACAGCCGCGGCACCGAGATTGCGATCGATCTGGTCCAGGCCGATCTCTGGTTCAGGCTCGCCGCCCGCAGCCCCTACCACGACAATTCGCAGATCCGTTCGATGATCGAGCCGAACATGACCACCGACCAGCTCAATGAAACCAAACGCCTGTTTGAGGCCTGGCGGCCCCGGACGCCCCAGGAGTTGAGAGCGATCGCGATTGCGCTGCCGGCGGCGAACGGGGCCGCGCCGCGCAATTGTCCGGCGATAACGTAGCGCCTCGGTCTCACTCGATCTGGCGCGGAATCCTGGTCAGACCTGTTTCTGCACCGACGCGCCAGCTGCGATAACCATCAGCGCACCGGTAATCGCGAGGTCCTTGATGAACAGGGTTCGTTCGGCCTTGTCTGCCAGGTCGAGGTGAAACCCGAGAGCCGTGGCGACACAGAACAAAGCCAGGGCACCGGCAGCGAACGGCAGCTGCCATCCGATCAGCAGGCTCGCGCCCGCACCCAGTTCCAGCGCGATCACCAGCGGCAGCAGCAGACCCGGAATATGGTGCGCAGCTGCACTCAAAGGGCGGCGAAGGGAGCCGCAGCGGGCGGATCATCACCACTTTTCTGAAGGCGTTGATTGCATCGGCGCCTCCGGCCGAGCTTACGAACCCGAAACCGGAGAGCGGTCTCTAGCCTGGGCCGAAGGCCTTGAAGGTGATGATGGTGTGGGTGTCCTGGATGCCGGGAATCACCTGGATCTTCTCGTTGACGAAGTGGCCGATATCGGTGGCGTTATCGACGTAGAATTTCACCAGCAGATCGTAATCCCCCGCGGTGGAGTAGATTTCCGAGGCGATCTCAGCCTCGGCGAGCGCGTTGGCGACGGCATAGGACTGGCCAAGCTTGCATTTGAACTGGACGAAAAAGGGAACCATCGCGTTTCTCCGAAAGCTGTCGTGGAGGCCATAGAGCCCAAAACCATTCGTTCTGGCAAGCCAGCTTGCTGCCCAGGATGGCTCACGCTAGGACTGGATATATAGCCTCGATCAGCGGGGTTTTCGCGAGAAAATGATGACCATTCCCATCGCGCTCACCATCGCCGGTTCGGATTCGTCCGGCGGCGCCGGCGTCCAGGCCGACCTCAAATCGTTCGCGGCGTGCGGCGTCTATGGGGCGTCGGTCATCACCGCGCTCACCGCGCAGAACACCAAAGGCGTCAACGCGATGCATCAGGTGCCGGCGGATTTCGTCACCGCACAGATCGATGCGGTGTTTAGCGATCTCGACGTCAAAGCCGTCAAGATCGGCATGGTCGCGGATCGCGCCGTGATCGAGGCCATCGTCGCCGGGCTGGAACGCTGGTCGCCCGGACATGTGGTGCTCGACCCGGTGATGGTGGCGACGTCTGGCGATCTCTTGTTGGCGCCTGAGGCCGTCGACGCGCTGCGAACGCAACTCATCCCCCGCGCGCGGATCATTACGCCGAACCTGCCGGAAGCCGCGGCATTGCTGAATGCGTCGCTTGCGACCGACGAGGCCGATGTCGAGGATCAGGGCCGGCGGCTTCTGGCACTGGGTTGCGGCGCCGTACTGATCAAGGGCGGCCACGGGCAGGGTGCCGAGAGCATCGACTACCTCGTCACCGCGAACGGTGTCGCAGCGTTGGCCGCGCCGCGCATCGCCACCAAAAATACCCACGGCACCGGTTGCTCGCTGTCGTCCGCGATCGCGGCCGGTCTCGCCAAAGGCGAGGATCTGGAAACCGCGGTGCGTGGCGCCAAGACTTTCATCACCGCCGCGATTGCCGCAGCCGATCGTCTCGATGTCGGGCACGGCCATGGTCCGGTGCATCATTTTTACCGGTTCGACTGAATCGTGCCGCGAGGTCGGTGCGACGTTCGCCTCACGATCTTGTCATCGCGCCTTCAGCTTGCGTTCATCGGCGGGGGACCCGACCTACACCGTGAACCTGATCGAGTATCTGGTCGCAGGCTCACGGAGAGGATATTGCGATGATTTCACGTAAAATTTTGTTTTATTTCCTGGGTGCCGTGTCGGTGATCGCGGTCGCACCATCGGTTGCGACGGCCGGTACGGCGGCGCGCGGTGACGGCCTGTCTGTCCGCACCGTCAGCAGCGCCACGGATTTCAGTGCGGCGCGCAAACGGCACCACGCGTATCGCGGCAGCGCTTCCGCCAGGAATGCGTTCGGCAGTATCGATGGCGGCACCGTTTATGGCGGCTCTCTCTATGGTGGCTCGCCCTACGAAGGTCCGTCCTACGGCGGCGGCTATTCGGGATTTGGCAACGGCGTCGGCGACAACTCTCGAAATCAGACCTGGTAGCTGGACCCAGGGTCAATCGACAAAACTGGCACGAAAGAGCTATTGGGCCCGGCCTTCACAGGCCTGATAATCTCCGCGACATTCGGGTTGCGGTGACAGCGCACATGGCTCCGCTGATGCGGGCGACGCGCCTGTCGCGGGTAATGGAGGATATGATGATGTTTACGCCAAACATTTTGTTTTTGGCTTTCGCCGGAGCCGCGGCGCTGTTCGCATTTGCGCCCTCGGCCGGGAATGCCGGCACACCCGATTCTGTACGCAGCATTTCCAAAGCGCCGGCCATCGGAAACGTCACGGAGTTC
>JAQGJF010000320.1 GCA_028290765.1 Tardiphaga sp. | reverse complement strand
GGAGAACATGCAATTGAGGCACTTGCGAACTACGGCTTAATGGAGGTCGTTAACACCCGCTTTGGGCGATGGACGGAAGCCGGCAAACAGTTTCGTCGAGAGGAAGCCGGAATACGGGAGCGCGCGCAGGTGGACAATCCAGATCGGGTGGTGGTCGCCAAACCGAAACCGGAGGAATGATCCTTTAGTAGCTCGTAGGGCGGATCGCGATCCGCCGTGATGAATCGCCAAGATGGCGGGTTACGCCTTCCGCCTTCGCTCTTCGAGCTACGGCGGACAAGTCGGCTCCAACCCGCCTACGGGCTGCCGCTGCTGTTGTGGATGGCCCCCGTCATCATCGGCCTGCTGCTCGCGGTTCCGATCGCGACGCTGACATCGGCGGGCGGCCGCGCTTCCAGACTGTTTGGTACCCTGGAACAGACGGCGCCGCCGCGGGTGCTGCTGCGGGCCAATGAACTGGCGAAGGCTGCGCATCCGTCGAGGCTGTGAATTACCTGTCGTCGCGTGAGACATTTGCCGTGCTTCACTCGCCTTCTGTGCTTGCGGCCCTGTTCGAATTGCCGCCCGGCACTGACACTGTCGCCGATCCCGGGTAAATCCGGCGCGTGCGAAGGGCCGCTCTCGACCAGCGGCCCCGGTATTGTGGGGGACTGCGGGCTTTGCAGGAGGGAAGGGCGGCTGCCTTCGATCGTGCGAGGGCAGCCGGCTTTCATCGCTGTCGCGGACTTGGGTTGTCAACAGCGCGTGTCGGCAGCGACAACGGCCGGCTGGAACAATCCCGCTTGTGCCGACTCATGCTGAGTCTTGGCCTGCCCGACGGAGCATGATGATGGTGCGTAAAGCGGCGTTACTCCTGGTTGCGATTGTCTCGCTGGTTTTGCTGTCGCCGGCCGGCGCGCTGGCCCGGGGCGGCGGTGGATTTTACGACGGCGGCTGGCGTGGCGCCGGCGGGCCGCGCGTATGGCGTTCGGGCTATGGCGCCTTCGGTGCTGGAGGCCGTGGCTCGCCTTACGGCGTCTGCCGCGTGATCCGGGTACGCGTCGGGACCACCTATGGCTGGCGCCAGCGCTAGAGCATTTCCAGCCTGGCTCACGTGTTCGTCATGGCCGGGCTAAAGCGCGAAGCGCGGCTTCGCGTACATCCCGGGCATCCACGTCTTTGCCGACCAGCCGCCAGGAAAACGGCGTGGATGGGCGAGGAGGGTGCGTCGGGCGGGTCGCCGACATGGCTTCAAAGCCGGCAAGACGAAGCCCCGTGCCCCCGGGAACAGGCTGCAGATATCGGAAACGGCCGCCATGTCGCTGATACAACGCGAATGTCAGAAAAAGGTCAGAAAATCACCCGCCCGGCGTCAGGACACCCGCGCGCCCGCGAAATACCTTCTGGCGATAATTCAGGAATCGGGCCGTTGCGATGGAACTCGCAAACGTGGGCGAGGAAACGATGGTGTCGAAACTCCCGCGCCCAGGCTGTCGATCACGCGACAGCGACCTGTAACGGCACCACCGCTAATCGAGGCGCGGCAGGCGTGGCGGCCGTTCAGGGACCGGCACCGGAGCCGATCCCGGCGTCAACGTTAATCTCTGTCGCCGGCTGCGTGACGCACCGCTGTGACGTAAGTGTCGTGAAAGGTCGGGCTGTTTGCGGACCACAAACGGCAAGCTGGAGTCGATGAATGAACGCGCGCGTTGTTGTTGCAGAAGCCAATAACCCGGGTACCGGGGCAAATCCGGCTCAGCGTGTCATTCGCGTCGTCAAGCCGCAGCATGATCAGGCGGTCAGCATCCGTCTGGAAGGAGATGTTCGACTGGATCTGTCGGACATCGGCACCGAAAAGCTGATATTCGTTCGCGTCGGCGACCGTCTTGTCATCCTGTTCGACAATCAATCCGCGGTCGGTATCGAAGGCGCATTCGATGGCAACGGTCAGCCGTCGCCGGATTTGAGCTTTTTGGTCGACGGCAATCACATCGTCAGCGGCACCGACTTCGCCGCGATGTTTCCGGTCACCACCGACCCGTCCATCCTGCCGGCGGCCGGCAACGCCGCGGGCGGGCCGACATCTGCCGCCAGTTTCCGCGACGCGTCGGTCGATGGCGATGGTTTTGGCGGACGCATTGCGCTGGATCTGGTGGCCGGTGAGGACGGCGGCGATCGGACCGTCACGGGTGAAAATGCGCGGGTGATTGCGCGCCCGGCCGTGAATGACGCACCGGTGGCGCGCAACGACGCCTTCGCCACCAACGAGGACACGCCGAAAACCGGCAATGTGCTCGCCGACAATGGCAACGGCGCGGATACCGGCGTCGACGCTTCGAACCTGCGCGTCGTCGCTGGAACGTTCGCGACCCTTCATGGCGGCACGGTGGTGGTGCAGGCGAACGGCGACTTCACCTACACGCCGCCGGCCAACCACAACGGCCCGGACAGCTTTACCTACACGCTGACCGACGGCACGCTGACCGACACGGCGACGGTGAGCATCGCGGTCAACCCGGTGAACGACGCGCCGGTCGCCGCCAACGACGCCTATCAGGTGAATGAAGACGGAATCTTGTCACCTGCGGCGGCCGGCGTCCTGGCCAACGATGGCGACATCGACGGCAATCCGCTGTCGGCGGTGCTGGTGGCCGGCCCGGCCCACGGCACGTTGACCCTCAATGCCGATGGCTCGTTCGTCTACACGCCGACCGCGGACTATCACGGCGCGGACAGTTTCACCTACCACGCCAACGACGGGTCGGCCGACTCCAACGTCGTGACCGTCAATCTGACCGTTAATCCGGTAAATGATGCGCCGGTCCTGAATGCGATCACGCCGCCGGAATCCGTCCCGGAAGCCGGCAACGCCGCGGCGCAGGACATTGCCCGCATTGCCGGCCACCTGTCCGTGTCCGATGTCGATGTCGGCGACACGCTGACCGCCTCGGTGTCCGGTGCTCCGGTGCTGGCCTGGAGCGGCGGCGCATTGAGCGAAGACCAGATCGCGGCGCTGACCTCGGCTTTGGTCACCGGCAAACTGAGCTTCGACGGAACTGTGACTGCGACCGGCGCTGCCCAGAGCATCGGCTGGAGCTGGGATCCGGCGGCCGCCGATCTCGATTTCCTGGCGGATGGCCAGACCCTGACTGTGACCTATTCGGTGCAGGTTTCCGACGGCACGGTGGCGACGGCCGGCCAGCCGCTGACCTTCACCATCACAGGCTCCAACGACGCGCCGGTGATTACGTCGAACGGCGGCGGCGACGCGGCTTCGATGTCCGTCGCCGAAAACCAAACCGCGGTGACGCAGGTTGCATCCGCCGATCCGGATGGCCCCACGCCGGTCTATGCGATCACGGGCGGCGCCGACGCGGCGCTGTTCGCCATCGACAGCGCGACCGGCGAGCTGAAGTTCATCGCTGCTCCCGATTTCGAAACGCCGGCCGATGCCGATGGCGACAACGTCTATGACGTCCAGGTCAAGGTGTCGGACGGCGATAAGACCGACATTCAGGACATTGCCGTCACCGTGACCGACGTCAACGAGGCGCCGTCGATGACGTCGTCGGCCGCGGTCAGCGTGGTCGAAAATAGCACGTCGGTGATGACGGTGACGTCGACCGATCCGGATGCCGGTGCCGCGAAGACCTACACGATCGTGGGTGGCGCCGATGCGGCGCTGTTCTCTCTCGACGCGGCGACCGGCGAATTGAAGTTCATCGCTCCGCCGAACTTCGAAACGCCGGCCGATGCCGGCGGCAAGAATGTCTATGATGTCAAAGTCCAGGTCAGCGATGGCACGCTGACCGCCACGCAGGACATCGCGGTCACGGTGACCGACGTCAATGAAGCGCCGGTGATCACATCGGCGCCGACGGTCGGCGTGACCGAGAACCAGACCGCGGTTCTGACCGTGGCTTCGAGCGATCCGGACGCCAACGCGACCAGGATTTTCACGATCACGGGTGGCGCCGATGCCGCGCTGTTCACCATCGACAGCGCGACCGGCGAGCTGAAGTTCATCGCTCCGCCGAACTTCGAAGCCCCGGCCGATGCCGGCGGCAACAATGTCTATGATGTCAAAGTCCAGGTCAGCGATGGCGCGCTGACCGCCGTGCAGGACATCGCGGTCACGGTCAGCAACGTCAATGAAGCGCCGTCGATCACATCGGCGGCGACGGTCAGCGTGACCGAGAACCAGACCGCGGTCCTGACGGTCGCTTCAACCGATCCGGACGCCAACGCGACCAGGATTTTCACGATCGTGGGTGGTGCCGATGCGGCACTGTTCTCTCTCGACGCGGCGACCGGCGAGTTGAAGTTCATCGATCCGCCGAACTTCGAAACGCCGGCCGATGCCGGCGGCAACAATGTCTACGATGTCAAAGTCCAGGTCAGCGATGGCGCGCTGACCGCCGTGCAGGACATCGCGGTCACGGTCGGCAACGTCAATGAAGCGCCGGTGATCACCTCGGCGGCGACCGTCGGCGTCGCCGAGAACCAGACCGCGGTTCTGACGCTGGCCTCGAGCGATCCGGACGCCCACGCGACCGCGACCTGGACCATCACCGGCGGCGCCGATGCGGCGCTGTTCTCTCTCGACCAGGCGACCGGCCAGCTCAAGTTCATCCATGCGCCGAACTTCGAAGCCCCGGCCGATGCCGGCGGCGACAACGTCTACGACGTCCAGGTCCAGGTGTCGGACGGCGCGCTGACCGCCACGCAGGACATCGCGGTCACCGTGACCGATGTCAACGAGGCGCCGGTCATCACCTCGAGCGCGGCGGTCGCGATCGGCCAGCACACCACGGCGGTGATGACCGTCACCGCGTTCGATCCGGATGCCGGTGCGACCAGCACCTGGAGCATCGCCGGCGGCGCCGACGCCCATCTGTTTACCATCGACCAGACCACCGGGGCGCTCGCCTTCATCCACGCGCCGGATTTCCATGCCCCGGCCGATGCCGGTGGCGACAATGTCTATGACGTCCAGGTCAGAGTTTCGGACGGCATGGCGAGCGACACCCAGTCGATCGCGATCACCGTCCAGGCCAACAGCGATCCCGTCGCCGTCAACGACACGATTTCGTGGATCACCAACGCCGACACCGATCTCGATATTGTCTTCAGCGATTTTTCCGGACGCTGGAGGGCGGCCCTGAACAACGGATCCGGGACGTTCACCACGCAAGGCGCCAGATACGACGACAGCGGTAACGACATGGTGCTGGCCGATATCGACCATGACGGCGATCTCGACGCGGTGATATCGGACACCGGGCGTGGCGTCCTGATTCAAATGGGCAATGGCGACGGCACGTTCGTTGCCAATTCGAGCGCGCCGATTGCCAACACCGCCGGCTGGAGCATCGCAGCCGGCGATCTCGACGGCGATGGCGACATCGATTTTGTCGTCTCCGGCAGCAGCTTTGCCGCCAGCGGCGGCACCAACAAGGTGCTGCTCAACAATGGCGACGGTAGCTTTGCGGTCTCCACCTTCGGGAGCGGCGTCGGCTTAGTTTCGGATGTCGCGCTTGGCGATCTCGACGGCGATGGCGATCTCGACGCCTTTGTCGTGCAGGGCGAGGATGGCACTGGCGCTTCGGTATGGCTGAACAACGGGGACGGCACGTTCACCGTCTCCGGTTCGCTCGCGTTGCCCGGCACTGCCGTGGCGCTTGCCGACTTCAATGGCGATGGCAAGCTCGATGCCTATGTCGGCACCGGCTCCGACGAAATAGGGGCCGACCACATCCTGTACGGCAACGGTGACGGCACATTCTACAGCGACGTATCCGTGCCGGGTCTCTATTCCAGCCACGTTGCCACCGGCGATCTCAATGGTGACGGCCGGATCGATGTGGTTGCGGCATCGTTTCTTGGCTTCGACATCATGCTCAACGATGGCGCCGGAGGCTTCACGACGACATCGTTCGCGTTGGAACCCGTCTTTGCCTATGGCGTCACCCTCGGCGACGTCAATGGTGACGGCAGGCTGGACATCGTCCTGGCAACCTCGAGCGGCGCGGCGATCCTGATCAACGACGGCTCCGGCGCCTTCACCATGCCGGCCCCGACGGTTGGCATTGATCGTGGCGTTGGCTCCCCCGTTGCGCTTGGCAATCTCGACAACACCTCGCGGCTCTACGCCAACGTGCGGCAAAATCTGGACGTGCTGGCCAACGACACCGATGCCGATGGCGACGCGCTGACCATCACCGGCGTCGGAACCGGCGGCATCGGCGCGTCGATCGGGGTAGCGGCCGACGGCCGGAGCGTGGTCTACGACGCGTCCGGTTCGGCGACCGCCACGGCGCTCGGCGCCGGCCAGAGCGTCAACGACACCTTCACCTACACGATCTCGGACGGTCACGGCGGCACCTCCAGTGCAACCGTCACGGTGAAGGTGACGGGCGTCAATGACGCGCCCGAGATCACCTCCGGAACGACGGCGACCGAGGCCGAAAACACGCCGGCCGGCGACATCGTCTATCACGTCGCCGCCAGCGATGCCGATGCCAACGCCGTGCTGACCTATTCGCTCGGTGGCGCCGATCGGGCCAGGTTCACGATCGACAGCCTGGGCAACGTCAAGTTCGTCGCCGCGCCGGACTTCGAGGCGCCGGTCGATGCTAACAGCGACAACGACTACCAGATCACCGTCAAGGTCAGCGACGGCACGGTGACCACGTCCAAAGACGTCACCATCTCGGTGACCAATGTCAACGAAGCACCGCAGATCGCCTCGGCGCCGGTCCTGACCGTGTCGGAGGGCGGCTGGACGATCCTGACTGCAGCCGCCGGCTTCACCGCGACCGACGATGGCAATTCGCCGGTCACGCTGAACACCTTCGCCACCAGCCACGGTGCCTTCCAGCTGCTGACCGGCAACACCTGGAGCGACGTGTCGAGCTTCACCACGGCCGACGTCGATGCCGGGCGCGTGCGCTTCCTGCACGACGGCAGCGAAGCGGCGCCGGGCTTCGTCCTATCGGCGTCCGACGGGTCGCTGAACAGCCAGGCCGTGCAGGGCCAGGTGGTCTTCACCAACGTCAACGACGCGCCGACCATCGGCTCGCCGGTCCTGACCGTGTCTGAAGGCGGCTGGACGATCCTGACGGCGGCCGCCGGCTTCACGGCGAGCGACAGTGACAGTTCGACCGTCACGCTGAACACGTTCGCGACCACCAGCGGCGCCTTCCAGCTGCTGGCGGACGGCGTGTGGAGCAACGTGACCAGCTTCACCACCGCGGACGTCGATGCAGGCCATGTCCGCTTCCTGCACGATGGCGGCGAGCAGGCGCCAAGCTTCATCATCCAGGCATCCGACGGCGCGTTGGCCAGTGCAGCCGTCGATGGCCAGGTCGTGTTCACCCACGTCAACGACGCGCCGATCATCACCTCGAACGGTGGTGGCGACGCGGCCGCGATTTCCGTCGCCGAGAACCAGGTAGCCGTGACCACCGTGACCTCTGCCGATCCGGACAGCGCCACGCGGACCTATGCGATCTCCGGCGGTGCCGATGCGGCGCTGTTCACCATCGACGGTTCGACCGGTGAACTGAAATTCATCCATGCGCCCGATTTCGAAACCCCGGCCGATGCCGGCGCCGACAATGTCTACGACGTCCAGGTCAAGGTGTCGGACGGCGACAAGGCGGACATCCAGGACATTGCCGTGACCGTGACCGACGCCAACGAGGCGCCGTCGATCACCTCGGCTTCGACGGTCAGCGTCGCCGAAAACCAGACCGCGGCGATGACGGTGACCTCAATCGACCCGGATGCCGGCGCCACCGCGTCCTACGCCATCGTCGGCGGCGCCGACGCATCGAGATTCACCATCGACCAGGTGACCGGCGTGCTGAAATTCGTCACGGCGCCGAACTTCGAGGTGCCGGCCGATGCCGGCGGCAACAATGTCTACGACGTCAAGGTGCAGGTCGGCGATGGCGCGCTGACCGGCACCCGGGACATCGCGGTGACGGTCACCGATGTCTTTGAGGCGCCGGGCTCGAACCATGCACCGCAGCTTTTGACAGGCAGCGAGGTCATCGCCAAAACCAGCGCGCAGCTCATCAATACCATCGATGTGGCGTTGGACCTTGATGGCCACTTCAGGACCGGGGCGGACCCGGATATCGCCAATGCGACCACTGTGCCGCACGTCTCGATCGAAGCCATCGGCGGCGGCCAGAATGATTTTTATGCCTTCACGGTGACGCAGGCCGGCACAGCGACGTTTGATATCGATCACACCAGCGTGGCACCGTTCTTCGACAGCTATCTCAGGCTGTTCAACGCCGCGGGCCAGGTGATCGCTGCCAACGACG
>JAQGJF010000276.1 GCA_028290765.1 Tardiphaga sp. | reverse complement strand
ATGCCGATCGATTCGGCGATTGCCGTCATGGTCGAGGCGGTGCCCATGGTCATGCAGGTGCCATAGCTGCGGGCGATGCCGGCCTCGACGTCGACCCAGTCCTTGTCGGAGATTTTGCCGGCGCGCCACTCATCCCAGTATTTCCAGGCGACCGAGCCGGAGCCCAGCACCTTGCCCTTCCAGTTGCCGCGCAGCATCGGTCCGGCCGGCAGATAGATCGTCGGATAGCCGGCACTGGTGGCGCCGAGCAGCAACCCGGGGGTGGTCTTGTCGCAACCGCCCATCAACACCACGCCGTCGACCGGGTGACCGCGCAGCAATTCCTCGGCGTCCATCGCCAGCATGTTGCGGTAGAGCATGGTGGTGGGCTTGAGGAACGATTCCGACAGCGACAGCGCCGGCAATTCCAGCGGAAAGCCGCCGGCCATCAGGACTCCGCGCTTGACGTCGTCGACGCGGCTCTTGAAGTGCATGTGGCAAGGCTGCGCGTCCGACCAGGTGTTGAGGATCGCGATCACCGGGCGGCCCGCCCATTCCTCCGGCGCGTAGCCGATCTGCATCGCCCGCGAGCGGTGGCCGAACGCCCGCAGATCATCCGGGGCAAACCAGCGGGCACTGCGCAGCTGTTCGGGGCTCTTTTTCTTGTCGGTCATGAGGCACCTGTTGGAAAAGCGAAGACCCTGAATGCGTAGGGAGAAGCTAGGACTGCAAGCCCCATTTCAAAACCGTGTTGCGCTCGATGGTCCGGAAGATCAGATTCTCGACAATCAGGCCGATCACGATCACCGTCAACAGGCCGGCGAAAACCGCCGGAATATCCAGCAAATTGCGGTTCTCGAAGATGAACCAGCCGAGCCCGCCCTGCCCCGAGGAGACGCCAAACACCAGCTCCGCCGCGATCAGCGTCCGCCACGCAAAAGCCCAGCCGATTTTCAACCCGGTGAGGATCGACCCGAACGCGGCGGGAATCAGGATGCGCGCGACATAGGGAAGTCCGCGCAGGCCGTAATTGCGGCCGACCATGCGTAGCGTGTTCGACACGCTCTTGAAGCCGGCATGGGTATTGAGGGCAACCGGCCACAGCACCGAATGCACCAGCACGAAGACGAGGCTGCCATTGCCGAGACCGAACCAGATCAGCGCCAGCGGCAGCAGCGCGATCGCCGGCAGCGGATTGAACATCGCCGTCATGGTTTCGAGAAAATCAGTGCCGATCCGGGTGCTGATGGCGATAATGGTGAAAACGGCGGCGAGCACGATGCCCACGCCGTAGCCCATGAACAGCACCTTCAGCGACGCCAACGCCCGCAATGGAATGGTGCCGTCCCTGACCTTGTCGTACATGGTCACGACGGTGTCGTGAAAGGTCGGAAACAGCAGCGGGTTGTCGAGAAACGTGCCGTAGGCCTCCCACACCAGCGCCAGGAACACGATGATCAGCGCCTTGCGGAAGAAGCCGTCATTCCACAACAATTCGGGCAGGCTGAGCTTGCGTTCGACCTCGGCTGGATTGCCCGCGGTGACGGCGTCGCTGCGTAGCAGAATGGTTGCCTCGCCCATCGGCACGATCCTTTAGTGGGAGGTTTCCGTCTCGGCGAACAGCAAATCGTGGATCTGCTTCTCGAGTTTTCCGGCGCTGCCGTCTTCCGACGACACCCGATCCACATTGATGACTTCCGCCTTCACCCGGCCCGGATGCGGCGACAGCAAGAGAATGCGGTTGCCGATCTTGATCGCCTCGGCGATCGAATGCGTCACGAACAGCACGGTGAACTTGGTTTCCTGCCACAGCTGCAGCAATTCGTCCTGGCAGGTGCGGCGGGTCAGCGCATCCAGCGCCGCGAACGGCTCGTCCATCAGCAGGATGTCCGGCTCCATCGCCATTCCGCGCGCGATCGCGACGCGCTGCTTCATGCCGCCGGACAGGGTATGCGGATAGCTGTCGACGACGCGGGTGAGGCTGACCTTCTCGATATAGTCGCGGGCCCGCGCTTCCGCCTGCTTGCGCGGCAGTTTCCGCGTCATCAGCAGCGGAAACATCACGTTCTCCAGCACCGTCTTCCACGGCAGCAGCTGGTCGAACTCCTGAAAGATCATCATGCGGTCGGCACCGGGCTCCGAGATCTCGCGGCCCGAAATCCGCATCTTGCCTTCGCTCGGCGTCATGTAGCCGCCGACCGCCTTCAACAGCGTCGACTTGCCGCAACCGGAGGGGCCGAGCAGCACGAAACGATCGGAGCGGTCGACCGAGAACGAGACCCGTTCGGTGGCGGTGACGACCGCGCTGGAAGTCTTGTAGCGCAGCGTTACGTCGCTGACGTCGAGGAGCGCCGTCATCTCTTTCAATTGCCCTTCAGATCGTGCGCCACCGGCAGATAATAGTCGGTCCAGGCCTTCGGCTGGGTCTTCAAGGTACCGGTCTTGAACAGATGGGTGGCGAATTTCATGGTGCCCTGCGGCTCCAGGTTCCATTCCATCATGCCGGGCTCCTTGAGCCAGGCCAGCAGATCATCGGTGGCGGTCTTGTCACCGGTGATTTCCTTGTAGATTTCCACCGCCGTCCTGGTGTCGTTGCGGATCAGGTCCTGCGCCTCCTTGGTGGCGTCGCGCACCGCCTGGATGATCTTCGGGTTGGCATCGGCGAATTTGGTGGTGGTGAAGAACTGCGCCTGGCTCAGCGGCCCGCCCATCACATCGGGTGACGACAGCACCACATGCGCGCCCGGCACGTTCTTCAGCTCGAGGAAGGTGAAAGGCGGAATCGAGAAGTGGTTACG
>JAQGJF010000273.1 GCA_028290765.1 Tardiphaga sp. | reverse complement strand
AGCTGTTCGGCTTCCCGAAAACCGTCGAATGGGCGGGGATCATCGCGCTCGCCCTTCAATCCAGCGGCTACCTCGCCGAGACATTCCGCTCCGGCATCGAGGGATTGCCGCGCGGCCAGATCGAGGCGAGCCTGGCGGTCGGCATGTCGCGCGTGCAGATCTTCAGGCGGATTGTGGTGCCCCAGGTCCTACTGGTGATGTCGCCGGCGATCATCAACCAGTTGGCCGTCGTCGTGAAGGCGTCCACGCTGGTGTCGGTCATCGCCATCCCGGACCTGATGTATGACGCGTTGAAGATCGTCAACCAATGGTTCGAGCCGATCGAGGTCCTCACCTCGGTCGCGGCCCTTTATATCCTGACCATCTTTCTTCTCTCCGCCATCGCCAAATGGGTCGCGGACCATTTCCGCGAAAAGTACGGGCTAGACGCGCAGGTGTAACACTTCAACCATCCCTGACATGGAGAACCACGATGACGAACGCATTGGACAATCCTGATCTTGGCAAGAGGGCGCTGCTTACCGGCGCGGCATTGGCGGGCGTCGGTGTCGCCGCGGCGGCCGGCGGCATGGGCGAGGCGCTGGCGCAGGTGCTCGATTCCGGGATCGATCCGAAATCGGTCCTGGCCAAGGTGAAAAAGGGCGAAACCCTGAAGATCGGCTTCGGCCAGCAGGCCTTGTGGTTCTACAAGGACCCCAAGACCAATGAGCTGCGTGGCGTCTACAAGGAGCTTTGCGACATGCTGGCGCGCGACCTCGAAATGAAGGTCGAATACACCGAAGTCGTGATGGCCAATTCGACCGTGGCCTTGCGCAAGGGCGACTACGATCTGTTCGGAGCATCCGCCGTCTATACGGTTCCGCGGGCCGTCGCCGTGAACTATGTCGGCCCGCTATGGTCCAAGGGCAGCTTGGCGATGATCCGCAAGGAGGACGCCGACAAGTTCAAGACCGTGGCCGATCTCAATAGTCCGGACGTGACGTTTTCGGTCAACGCCGGCGCCAGCGAAGAACAGCGCATGCCGCAGCTGTTTCCGAAGGCGAAGATCATGGCGACGGCCGGACAGGTCGCGATGGCGGCCGAACCGGTTCGAACCGGGCGGGCCACGGTTTTCGTCACCGGCGACAGCGATGCGCTGGTTCTGGCGAAGCGCAATGCAAGCTGGGCCTATCTCATCGATCCGTCCAATCCGTTCGACAAGCGGCCGAACACCTGGATGGTGCGCCATGGCGACACGGCCTGGAAAAACTTCATGGATATGTGGGCGACCTTCATGGTGGTGAACGGGGAAGTGCAAAGGCTTTACGATCGCTATCTGCAAGAGCTCGCCTGAACTCGATCGGGGCGCGTCAGCGGCCGACAGACACACCTATGAGACACCCGGTATGCTTGCCGGGTTGTCTTGTTCCGTTCAACCAAAGGCGCCAACCCATGTACACGGTGAGGACATTGCCCCCGCAGATCGATCCGCGGCTGCTGGAGCTTCTGGTCAAGGCGGAGCCGGCGACGATCGGCCACGTCCTGCATATCGGCTTCATGGATATCGGCATGCGCGGCATCCTGCCCGACGTCCGGATCGCCGGCACCGCCGTGACGGTGCGCTGCCCGGGTCCGGATTGCACCATGATCCATTATGCGCTCGGGCAGATCCGGCCGGGCGACGTGCTGGTGATCGATCGCTGTGGCGATCACAGGCATGCCGCGACCGGGGGTGCTGTGGCCTATGCCGCGCGCAAGGCCGGCGTCAAGGGCATCATCCTCGACGGTGTGGTGTCCGATCTCGGCGAGCTGCGTCAATTCGGCGTGCCGGTCTGGGCGCGCGGGGCGTCCGTCGTCACCGCGAAGCACCTGGATCTCGGCGGCGAGTTCTGCACGCCGATCTCGTGCGGCGGCGTCAGCGTTCGGCCGGGAGACGCCATCCTCGCCGACGAGAACGGCGTCCTTGTCCTTGACCCCGCGGCGATCGAATCCCGCGCCACCGAGGCGATCCGGATGCAACAGGATGAAAAGCTGCTGTTCGCGCGGCTTGATTCAGGCGAAAAACTGCCGGATATCAGCGGTGCAACGCAACGCGTCCTCGCTCGCCTGGTGTCCGCCTCATGACCAGCCCCGATCCGTGGTTTGTTTCCGCACGCCAACTGTCGCAGGACATCGCGCAGCGGAAAATTTCGTCGGCCGATGTTGTTTCCGGCTTTCTCGACCGCATCCGTACCACCGGCGCCAGGCTCCATGCGTTCGTCGAGGTCTATGATCAGGACGCCATGCTCGCGGCGGAGGCGGCGGACAAGGCCATCCGATCCGGCCATGCCGTCGGTCCATTGCATGGCGTGCCGATCGCCTTGAAGGACCTGATCGATATCGAAGGCCGGATCACGACGGGCGGCTCCGCCATCTGGCGGGATCGTCGCGCCGATCGCACCGCGACCCTGGCGCGGCGGTTGATGGCGCAGGGCCTGATCGTCATCGGCAAGACCCACACCGTCGAATTTGCGATGGGTGGCTGGGGAACCAACACCCATATGGGAACGCCACGCAATCCCTGGGATATGAAGGTGGCGCGGACGCCGGGAGGATCGAGCAGCGGCTCCGGTGTCGCGGTGGCAGCGGGGCTGGTCCCGTGGGCGATCGGCACCGACACCGGCGGTTCGGTTCGGCTTCCGGCATCGTGGTGTGGCCTGACCGGCCTCAAGACCACCATTGGGCGCGTCAGCACCTATGGGATTTTGCCGCTCAG
>JAQGJF010000272.1 GCA_028290765.1 Tardiphaga sp. | reverse complement strand
CGAGAACCGCCAGCGCGGGAATCCGCGCGCGAACGAGCGCGGACTCCGCGACATCGACATGGCGGGTCATCGCGCCGATCGTCAGCGTATCGCGGTCGAAGGCGATCCCGGAAAGCTGCGGAATCTTCGACAGATCGACCAGCGCCGCCGGGGACGCCAGCCGTTGTTTGAGCGTCGGCAGCAAGGTCATGCCGCCGGCGACCAGTTTGGTTTCGGCAGCCCCTCCCATAAGGGCGATGGCTGCGGGTACCGTCGCGGGCTTGTGAAAATCGAATGACTTCATCTTGCTTCCCCTATTCCGCCGCGCGCGGCATCGACGCGTTCTGAATGATGTGCCAGATCCGGTTCGGCGACGCCGGCATGTCGACGTGATGAACCCCGAGATGCGACAACGCATCGACCACGGAATTGATCACCGCCGCCGGCGATCCGATGGTGCCGACCTCGCCGCATCCCTTGACGCCCATCGGCGTGTGGGTGCAGAGCGTCGAATGGGTCTTCACCGTCATGTGCGGCATGTGGTCGGCGCGCGGCATGGTGTAATCCATGAACGAGCCCGACAGCAGCTGCCCCGAGACCTCGTCATAGACGGCATTCTCGTACAGCGCCTGGCCGACGCCCTGCACGATGCCGCCATGCAATTGCCCCTCGACGATCATCGGATTGATCACGGTGCCGACGTCGTCGACGGCGGTGTATCGCTCCAACGTCACGATGCCGGTTTCCGGATCGATTTCGACCTCGGCGATGTGACAACCGCCGGGATAGGTGAAATTGATCGGGTCGTAATAGGCCTGCTCTTCCAGACCGGGCTCGAGGACTTCCAGCGGGTAATTGTGCGGCACATAGGCGGCGCCGGCGATTTCCGCAAAGCTCTTGCTGCGGTCGGTGCCCGTGACCGAAAACACCCCGGCCTCGAACTGGATATCGTGCTCGCCGGCCTCGAGCAGATGCGCCGCGATCTTCTTGCCCTTGATGACGACCTTGTCGCTGGCCTTGGACAGCGCGGCGCCGCCCACCACCAGCGAGCGCGAGCCGTAGGTGCCCATGCCGAACTGGACCTTGTCGGTATCGCCAAACACGATGTCGACGTTTTCGAACGCCACGCCGAGCTTTTCCGACACGATCTGCGCAAAGGTCGTCTCGTGGCCCTGGCCGTGGTTGTGGGTGCCGATCAACACCGTCACCTGCCCGGACGGATGGACGCGAACGGTAGCGCTTTCGTAAAGCCCGCCGCGGGCGCCGAGACGCCCGGCGAACCGCGACGGCGCCAGGCCGCAGGCCTCGACATAGGTCGAATAGCCAAGTCCGCGGAATTTTCCCGCGCGTTCCGACGCCGCCTTGCGTGCGGCAAAGCCGGTGACGTCCGCCGCGGTGAGCGCGCCTTCGAGGCAGCCCATCGGATCGCCGGAATCATATTCCAGCAGCATCGGCGTCTGGTAGGGATAGGACTCCTTCGGAATGATGTTGCGGCGGCGTATTTCGACGCGGTCGATGCCCATTTCCGCCGCGGCGACATCCACCAGCCGCTCGACCACGAAAGTCGCTTCCGGCCGCCCGGCGCCGCGATACGCATCGACCGGGACCGTGTTGGTGAACACCACCTTGACGTTGCAGTAGATCACCGGCGTCGTGTAGACGCCGCCGAGCAACGGCGCGTAGAGATTGGTCGGAATGTTCGGGCCGAAGGTCGACAGATAGCCGCCCATATTGGCCAGCGTGTTGACCTTCATCGCCAGGAACTTGCCGTTCTCGTCGAGCGCGAGCTCGGCCTCCGTCACATGGTCGCGGCCGTGCCGATCCGACACAAAGCCTTCGGCGCGATCCGCGACCCATTTGATCGGCCGCCTGACCTTGCCCGCCGCCCAGGTGATGACGGCTTCTTCGCCATAGTGGAATTGCTTGACGCCGAAGCCGCCGCCGACATCGGGCGCGACCACGCGCATTTTCTGCTCGGGGATCTTGAGCACGAGATTGGCCATCAGGAACCGCACGACGTGCGGAAACTGGCTGGTGGTCCACAGCGTGTAATGCTGGGTGCCGCGATTATATTCGGCGATCGCCGCGCGCGGTTCCATCGGATTGCCGATCAGACGGTTGTTGACCAGGCTAAGACGGGCGACATGCGCCGCCTTGCGGAACGCCACCGCGACCGCCGCCTTGTCGCCGAGCTCCCAGTCGCAGCACAGATTGTTCGGCACGTCGTCGAACAATTGCGGCGCGCCCGGACGAACGGCTTCGAGCACCCCGACCACCGCCGGCAGAACCTCGTAGTCGATGACGAGCGCTTCCGCAGCCAGCCGGGCCTGCGCCAGCGTGTCGGCAACGACGAAGGCCACCAGGTCGCCGACGAAGCGCACCTTGCCCTGCGCCAGCATCGGGAACGGCGGTTCCTTCATCGGCACCCCGTCCGCGCTGCTGATCCCCCAGCCGCAGGGCAGCGAACCCAGTTGATCGGCGGCCACGTCGTCGCCGGTCAGGATGGCCTGGACGCCGGGAAGCGCCAATGCAGCGGTCTTGTCGATGCCCTTGATGATGGCATGGGCATGCTGGGACCGAACGAACACGCCGAACGTCATGTCCGGCCGCTTGACGTCGGCGACATAATTGCCGCTTCCGGTCAGAAAGCGAAAGTCTTCCTTGCGACGCGGCGCGGCACCAATTCCGATGATGTTCGACATGATCTATTCTCCGATCGCGGAAGAGTTCATCGCTGCGGCACCGGCAAGCACCGAAGCGACGATGTTCTGGTATCCGGTGCAGCGGCAGAGGTTGCCTTCCAGGCCGTGACGAACCTCGGACTCGGTCGGCTTCGGATTCTTGCCGGTCAGCGCCACCGCGGTCATCACCATGCCGGGCGTGCAGAATCCGCATTGCAGGCCGTGATTCTGGTGAAAGGCTTCCTGCATCGGATGCAGCCGGTTCGACCCCGCCGACCCCGACAGCCCTTCGATGGTCGTGAGCTCGCCACCGTCCAGCATCGGCGCCAGCATGGTGCAGCTTTTGACGGCGTCGCCGTTGAACAGAACGGTGCAAGCGCCACACTGGCTGGTATCGCATCCGATATGCGTGCCGGTCAGGCTCAAATTTTCGCGGAGCAGGTCGGCGACCAGTGTTGCCGGCTCGACGTCCACGCTCTGGGACCGGCCGTTGAGCGTAAATTGGACCATCATGGTGACCTCCGATACGTTGCTGACATCAGGCAAGAACACGGGCGCGCCCTGCCGACCATGTGGCCAGCAGAACATCCCCGACATTGAACGGATCCCGGAAGTAGATGCGTTCCGGGACGTAGGCGACGAACTCTTCGTCGGGGATGGTGTCGAGCATCACCTTGACGAACGATCCCTGGTATTCGATCGCCAGCACCCGGCTCGGCAAAGCGGTTGCCGCATTTCCGGGACCTCCGGAATCAGGGCGCATCAGCTCGATGTCGTCGCGCCGGACCGCCAGATCGATCCGGTCGCCGACCGCGATGCGCGCCGTCGAGTTCACACCCACCCAAATTCCGTTCCGGCTGGGCTGCGATATGACCAGATGGTCTTCGGCGACCTTCTCGACCTTGCCGGACAGCACATTCTGGCCGCCGAGGAATTCCGCGACATAGCGGTCGTGCGGATTGGCATAGACATCCCGCGCCGCCCCTGCCTGCTTGATCTTGCCCTTCTCCATCACCACGACGATATCGGCGAGCGCAATCGCCTCGAGCTGGGTATGGGTCACATGCACGAAGGTGATGCCCAGTTCGCGCTGCATCCGGCGCAATTCCTGCCGCATCTGGACCCGAAGCTGTTCGTCCAGCGCGGAGAGCGGTTCATCGAGCAGCAGCACGCGCGGTTCGGTGATCGCCGCGCGCGCCAGCGCGACGCGCTGCTGCTGGCCGCCGGACAGATTGGCCGGCAGGCGGTCCGCCAGTTCCGTCAACCGTACTTTTTCCATCATCAGGTCGACGGCCTTGTAGCGATCCGCCCGGCTCTGGCCGCGCACGCGCAGCGCGAACGCGATATTGTCCCTGACATTGAGGTGCGGAAACAGCGCATAGGACTGGAACATCATGGCGGTCCGCCGCTCGACCGGCGCCAGTCCCACCACATTCTCGCCGCCGATCACGATCTCGCCCACTGTCGGATCCTCGTGGCCCGCGATCATGCGCAGGATCGTGGTCTTGCCGCATCCGGAAGGCCCGAGGAAACAGCAATAGGCGCCATCTGGAATCTTCAAATTGACGCCGTCGACCACATTGGTGACACCGTCAAAGCTCTTGCAGACACCTGCCAATTCGATGTCGCCACGGCCGGATTGCATCATTCAACCTTTCAATGACTGGTCGCGCGGATACCGCGGCGCTTGTTGATCCAAACGATCGCCCCGATGCAGGCGCCGATAATCAGGAACGAGATGATCGTGGTCACGGTGCCTAGCGCATACAGCGAGGGTGAGGTGACGTTCAGCGTCATGCTCCAGATTTCCAGCGGCAGGGTGTTGAGAGAGCCGGCGGTCTGCAGCGTGCGGGCAAATTCGTCATAGGACAGCGTGAAGCCGAACAGCGCGACGGCGACGAGGCCGGGGGTCAGCACCGGAAGCACGACCAGCCGGATGATCTGCCAGCGGCTGGCGCCGAGGTCGCGAGCCGCCTCCTCCCACACATTGTCGAAGCGGGACATCACGGCAAACATCACCAGCACGCCGAACGGCAGCGTCCAGGACAGCTGAGCGGCCATCGCCGAGGTGTACCAGCGGTCATTGATCCCGATCCACGGGAACAGAAGACCGATGCCGAGGCCGAGCACCCACCGGGGAGCGACCAGGCTGCCGATCATCAGATAGAACACGAAAGTATCGCCGAAGAACCGGCGGCGGAACGCCAGGCCGGCCATGAACGACACCACCAGGGTGATGACCGTGACGAGCACGGCGAGCTTGATCGAACGATCGAACGATCCCTGGACGTCGCCGGTACGGACCTGGGTGAACAGGTCGACGAACCAGTGCAGCGAGTGCCCCTTCATCGGAAACACCAGGCCGCCGCGAACGTCCTGAAACGACAGGATGTAGATGCAGATCATCGGACCGTACAGCGCGGCCACGTAGAGCGTGAAGATCGTCGCCAGCGCATAGAATGTCCAGGGCCGGCGATCGGTTCGCGGCGCCACGATGCCGCGTCGGGATTTCGTCATGGGAACATCGAGCCTTTCCAGCGCCACCGTCATCGCGTGATCTCCCGGCGGATATCGACGGCGCGAAGAATCAAGGAAATCAAGGCGACCAGGACCAGGGTCAAAATCACCGCGCTGGCCGCCGCGATCGGATATTGCAGCACGCCGACGTTCTCGTAGAACGCGCTCACCACCGAGGCCGAGCTGCCGCCGGACATGACTTTGACGACGAAGAAATCGCCCATCACGATCGAGATCACGAAAATCGACCCGAGCCCGATGCCGCTCTTCGACATCGGAACCACGATCAGGCGCATCACGTCGAGGCGGCTGGCACCGGCATCGAGCGCGGCCTCGACCACCCGCTTGTCGATCCGTGCCATCGAATTGAAGATCGGGACCACCATGAAGATCGTCAATTGATGGACATAGGCGATGACAACGGCGAGGCCGGAAAACAACAAGGCCTCGATCGGCTCCCGGATGATGCCGGTGCCGAGCAGCGCCGCGTTGACCAGACCTTCCTTGCCGAGCAGCGGGATCCAGGAAATCATCCGGATGATGTTCGAAGTCCAGAACGGGACCGTGCAGACCAGAAACAGCCCGATCGCCAGCAACTGGTTTCTGACATGAAAGACTAGGAAGTACGCCACCAGGAATCCGATGATCAGCGTGAAGAACCAGGTCAACACGGTGAATTTCAAGGTCGCGACATAGAGATGAAAGGTTTGCGCCGAGGTCAGCACGTCGATGTAATTCGCCATCGTGAACGTCGGCAGCAAGCCGCCGAAACCATCGGTCTCGAAGAAGCTTGCCGCCAGCACCACCAGGATCGGCAACAGAAAGAACGGGACCAGCACCAGCATCAGCGGCGTCACATACAACCATGCACTCAGATTTCGCCGCAGCATCGCGTCTATGGTCCGTTTCAGTTGTGTTACTAGTCATTAACTCCGTCATTGCGAGGAGCTCTTGCGACGAAGCAATCCAGTCTTTCTTCCTGGGCTTCTGGATTGCTTCGCTTCGCTCGCAATGACGGGGCTGGCGTCGCCGATCGCCGCCTGCCGAAGCGTTAACCGCATCGGCAGCGCGTTTCGCCGCATCAAGCGATCTTGAAGTCGTTCCAGCGCTTGTTCATGTAGGCGGCCTCGTCCATCAAGGTGTTCCAGCACGAGATATTCTTGACGCGATCGAGGAAGGAACCGCCGTCCCGCTTGGTGCCGGCCTTTTCCATCGGCACGCCGTAGGGATCGTTGATGACCTGGGGCGCCGGCTTGCCGTCGTACCAGAAGTCCCATTCCGCCGCGGTCAGGAATTTCTTGGCCGTGGACGGCACCGGGCTGTAATAGCCGTAACGTCCGACGAAAGCGCCCTGCCAGCCCGCCAGATACCAGTTGAGATATTCATAGGCGGCATCGAGTTTCTTGCCCGACAGATGCTTCATCAGGCCCATGCCGTTGCACCAGCCGCGATAACCTTCTTTGCCGTTCTTGATGTTGACCGGCGCGTAGACGCAGGGAATTTCCTTGACCCGGACCGCGGCGACGGCCGGCGACCACATCGACTGGATCACGACTTCGCCGGCGGCCATCAGCTGAACGGACTGGTCGAACGTGGTCCAGGTGGCGCGGAACTGGCCGGCCTTCTTCAGCTCGATCAGCTTGTTGCAGGTGAAGTCGATCTCCTCCTTGGTCATGTTGCCCTTGTTGCCGTACTTGATCAGGCCGGCGCTCTCAAAGCACAGCGCCGCATCCATGATGCCGATGGCGGGGACGTCGAGGATCGCCGCCTTGCCCTTGAATTTCGGATCGATGAGATCCTTCCATTCGGTGACTTCGTGCCCGACCAGGTCGGGGCGATAGCCGATCGAATCAGCGTTGTAGACCTGCGGCAGGAACGTCGCCCATTCGGTGACGCCGTCGTGCAGGTCGGTCGAATTCGGCTTGGCAATATACATCGCTTCATAGGGGGAAATGCCCTGGCGCGGAATCTTGTGTCCGTCGATCTCGCCCTTGGTGAAGATCGGCAGGATGTTGTCGAACTCCTTGATCTTCTTGACCTCGATGCCCTGGATCACCGATCGCTTCGCCGCCAGCTTGGCCTGCCAGCCTTCGAGATCGGCGATGTCGACCGAATCCGGCTGGCTGATGAAGCGGTTGATCGCAGCCGACGTATCCAGATTCTGCATCGTCACCTTGAAGCCGAGATCCTTGGCCGCCTGGTCGCCGATCGCCTTGACCACCGAATAGGACACGCCGACATGGCGCAATTCGATGTCCTTGATCTCCTGCGCCCAGATCGTCGGAAAGCCGCCCAGCACATCGGAGCCGATGGCGGCACCGGTTGCCGCGGCGCCTGCCTTGAGCAGCGCGCGCCGCGACAGGCCCTTCTTCTTCACCGGGACTTTCGCCGGCGAGCCGTTGAATTTCCTCTTGTCGTCATCAGACATAACACCCTCCGTCCGCGTGTTGATGGACTTTCCCTCACGTCCAACCGGCTCGAGCTCGCGGCCGTGTTGATGGTGCAAGGGTGCGTCGGAGATTTCGCTTTGTAAAATCGGAAGTAAAAATGCCGGCCATAAGGCGAACTAATGTGGCGCCGGTCTGCTCAACGCGGCGGCATACGCCCCAAAGTTTGACCTTTACTTCCGGGAATGCACGTTGCGCGACGGCAGCGCGCTCCCTGGCCGCGCGCGGGGAGAGGTAAAGAGCGCGCGGCTCAGGCCGCGTTCTTCTTCTGGTAGACGTCGACATAAACGGCGGCGAGCAGCACGATGCCCTTGACGACATACTGCCAGTAGATGCCGATGCCGAGGATCGACATGCCGTTGTTCATGACGCCCATGACGAAGGCGCCGATCACGACACCCATCACCTTGCCGACGCCGCCCGATGCCGAGGCACCGCCGATGAAGCAGGCGGCGATGACGTCGAGTTCGAAGGAATTGCCCGCACTCGGCGTGGCCGAGTTGAGCCGCGCCGCGACGATCAGTCCGGCCAGCGCGGCCAGCACGCCCATGTTGACGAAGGTGGCAAAGATCAGCCGCTCGGTCCGGATGCCGGAGAGCTGCGCCGCCAATCGATTGCCGCCCAGCGCATAGATGCGGCGGCCGATCGTCATGCGCGTGGTCACGAAGGTATAGAGCAGGATCAGGACGCCCATGGTGACCAGCACGTTGGGCCGGCCGCGATAGGATGCCAGAAGATAGCTCAGGCCGACGATCAGGATGGCGAAGATGGCGCTCTTGCCGGCGAACAGCGCGAACGGCTCGGTCTCGATCGTGTGCGCCTTCTCGTTGCGCCAGCGGCGGGAACTGGTGAATATCAGCAATGCGGCGCCGATAATCCCGATCAGCATCGAGGTCCAGCGGAAGTTGGGACCGAAGATAAAACCATTGCCGAAAAGACGCGTCAGCGGTTCGGTCAGGAAATCCGGGATGAAACCCGAACTGATGCTCTGAAAGTCCTTGGGAAACGGTCCCACGAATTGCCCGAGCAGAATGTTGCCGGTCAGGCCGCGGAAGATCAGCATGCCGCCGAGCGTGACGATGAAGGACGGTATCCCGGCAAAGGCGACGAAATACCCCTGCACCGCACCGATCACGCCGCCAATCACCAGCGAGATGACGACCACCAACTGCCAGGGCATGTGATAGTCCACCATCATGGTGGCGGCGATGGCGCCGACGAAGCCGACGATCGAACCGACCGACAGGTCGATGTTGCCGCCGACGATGATCAGCAGCATGCCGAGCGCCATCACGACGATGTAGCTGTTCTGCAGCACCAGATTGGTGATGTTGACGGGCGCCAGCAGGACGCCGCCGGTCATGAATTCGAAGAACGCCATGATCAGCAGCAGCGAGCCGAGCAGGCCATAGTCCCGCAGGCTGTTCTTCCAGACACCCGTGCCGCCGTTGGCCGGTTCGGACCGCAGCGCCTTGGTGGTCTCGTTCTTCATGACGTGGTCCCATACTGCTTCATGATCGAGGCCATGATCTTTTCCTGACTGGCCTCGCTGGCCGGCATTTCGTCGACGAAACGCCCTTCATTCATCACATAGATGCGGTCGCAGATGCCGAGCAGCTCCGGCATCTCCGACGAAATGACGATCACGCCTTTGCCGGACGCCGCCAGCTCGTTGATGATGGTGTAGATCTCGTATTTGGCGCCGACATCGATGCCGCGGGTCGGCTCGTCGAGGATGAGGACCTGCGGCTGCGCGAACAGCCATTTGCTGAGCACCACCTTCTGCTGATTGCCGCCCGACAAATTGAGCGTCTTTTGCAGGATGCCGGACGAGCGGATATTCAGCTTGGCGCGATATTGGGCGGCGACGGCGGCTTCCTTGCGGTCGTCGATGACGCCGCGCCAGGCGATGCCCGGCAGGTTGGCCAGCGTCACATTGTTCTTGATGTCCTCGCTGAGAATCAGACC
>JAQGJF010000230.1 GCA_028290765.1 Tardiphaga sp. | reverse complement strand
TGCAGCACGACCGGCCGTGGTTCGCCGGCAGCATGTTCGCGCTGGCCACCGCGATCAAAGTGTTTCCGGTGGCGGTGCTGCCCTATCTGCTATGGCGACGGCGCTGGGCCGGCGCCGCCAGCATGGGCGTATTTCTGGTCATTTTCCTGCTGGCCGTTCCGGCGCCGATCCGCGGCTATCAGCGCAATGTCGACGAGTTGCGGACCTGGTATCACGCCATGGTGGGATCGAGTTCGGAAAAGGGATTTGGCCAGCGCGACGAACAGAACTGGTCGTGGGTCAATCAATCCATCATCGCGATGACGCATCGGCTGACCCGGCCGATCAACTACAATCAGAACGAACCGGATCTGCCGGCGCGCACCATGAATCTGGTCGACGTCGATTTCAAGACCGCGAACTGGATCGTGCTCGGCGTCTCGCTGTTGATCGGGCTCGGCTTCATCGCGGTGATTCCGCCGCTGTCGCGGATGACGCCGCGTTCGAATGCCGAGGAACTCGGAATCCTGTTCTGCCTGATGACGATCGCATCGCCGTTGGCCCGGCAATATTATTTCATGTGGCTGTTCTTCCCGATGACGGTCCTGATGCACCGCGCTGCCTTTGATCCACGCCCCCGCGTGCGGGCGGCGACATGGGCGGTGCTGGCTGTCGCAGGCGCCCTGATGACGCTGTCGTTTCCCGTATTTCCGACATTGTTGCAGGCCATCGGAAATAACCTTGCGGCGACGGTGGTGATCATTGCAGGATTGGTCTGGCACATGCGCCATCCGCCGGCCGGTTTGCCCGTATCCACCCAAATCTGACCTTGAAGCCTAAATCTCGAAGGAAAATCGGAATGTCCGCACCCTCGCAGCTTCAGTCGGTTCTCGATCGCATCGATGCCGATTTCGACAACAGCCTGCAGCGGTTGTTTGCGCTGCTGCGCATCAAGTCGATCTCCGCCGATCCGGCCTTTGCCGCCGATTGCAAGGCGGCGGCGGATCATCTCGCCGCCGACATCGCGACGCTGGGTTTTGCAACCGAGGTGCGGCCGACCGCCGGTCATCCCGCCATCGTCGCCAGGAAGAATGGTGGCGCGGGCACGCGCCCGCATGTGCTGTTCTACGGCCATTACGACGTGCAGCCGGTCGATCCCTTGGACCTGTGGCACCGCCCGCCGTTCGAGCCCGTCGTCACCGACCATGCCGATGGACGAAAGATCATCGTCGCGCGCGGCGCCCAGGACGACAAGGGTCAGTTGATGACCTTTGTCGAAGCCTGCCGGGCCTGGACGTCGGTGGCGGGATCGCTGCCGATCGATCTCACCATCGTGATCGAGGGCGAGGAGGAAATCGGATCGAAGAATTTCGTGCCATTCCTCGAAGCGAACAAAAAGGATCTCGCCGCCGATTTCGCACTGGTCTGCGACACCGGCATGTGGGACCCGAACACGCCCGCGATCACCACCTCGTTGCGCGGCCTGGTCTACGACGAAGTGAAGATCAAGGCGGCCAACCGCGACCTGCATTCCGGCATTTTCGGCGGCGGCGCGCAGAACCCGATCCGGGTGCTGACCCGCATCCTTGGCGGCTTGCATGACGAGAACGGCCACATCACCATTCCGGGCTTCTATGACGGCGTGAAGGATCTGCCGGCGGATATTCGCGCGCAATGGGCGAAGTTGAATCTCACCGCCGACTCGTTCCTCAAGCCGATCGGCTTGTCGATCCCGGCCGGCGAGACCGACCGCCTCTTGATCGAGCAGGTGTCGTCGCGCCCGACCTGCGACATCAACGGCATCTTCGGCGGCTATACCGGGGAGGGCTCCAAGACCGTGATCCCGGCGGAAGCGTCGGCCAAGATCTCGTTCCGCCTGGTCGAGGGCCAGGACCCCGAGAAAATCCGCGCGGCGTTCCGCAGTTATGTCACGCAGCGGCTGCCGAAGGATTGCTCCGCCGAATTCCTCGACCACTCCAGCGCGCCGGCCATCGCGCTCGACTGGAGCATGAAGCCGCTCGGCGCCGCCAAGCGCGCGCTGACCGACGAATGGGGCAAGGAGGCGCTCTTGATCGGCTCCGGCGCGTCTATACCCATCGTCGCCGATTTCAAGCGCACGCTCGGTCTCGACACCGTGCTGGTCGGCTTCGGTCTCGACGACGACAACATCCATTCGCCGAACGAGAAGTACGACCTCAAGAGTTTCCACAAGGGCATCCGCTCCTGGGCGCGGATACTTGCGGCGCTGGCGGAAGTGCCGAAATAGAGGCGCGGCTCACCTCTCCCCGCGCGCGGGGAGAGGTGAGGACCCCACCACCACAAAAAAACGCCGCCCGGAATTGGACGGCGTTTTGCTTCGGTGTGCAGAGGTATGTGGCCCCACACTTAGCAGAAATTTCAGGTCTTGTAACTGGGATCGAGGCGGTCGAGCTTGCGCAGCAAAGGCGGCCAGACCAGCGTGGTCGAGCGCAGGTCGGAGCGGTCGGGGTTCGACACCACGGCGTAGTTGGTGTCGATCACCGCCTGTTCCACCGGATAGGCGGTGGGGCCGAGCATGCGGGTGCGGACCTGCATGGTGCAGGCCCGTTCCAGATGGAACATGCGCTCGAAGGCGGAGGCGACGGAACGGCCGACCGTCAGCGTGCCGTGATTGCGCAGCAGCATGTGGTTCTTGTTGCCGAGATCCTTTTGCAGGCGTGGGCGTTCGTCGTGGTCGAGGGCCACGCCTTCATAATCGTGATAGGCAAGATCGTGGGTGACGAACTG
>JAQGJF010000213.1 GCA_028290765.1 Tardiphaga sp. | reverse complement strand
CGCGAGATGGTCGGCGATTATCTCAAGATGCACGGCTTCACCATTACGCTGTGCGACGGCGGCAAGAGCCTGCGCGGCGCCATCGAAACCGGCGTGCCCGATCTCGTCGTGCTCGACCTCAACATGCCCGAGGAAGACGGGCTGTCGATCATCCGCGACCTCAAGAGCCGCACCAATGTGCCGGTGATCATGCTGACCGCCACCGCAAGCCCGATCGACCGGGTGGTCGGGCTCGAGCTCGGCGCCGACGATTACATCGCAAAACCCTGCGAGCTGCGCGAATTGATGGCGCGGATTCGTTCGGTGCTGCGGCGAAGCGCGCCGGTGAGAGCCGTCGAAGCGGCTTCCAACGCGGCATCGAACAAGGCGGCCAAGGAGCAATTGGTGCGATTCGGCACCAAATGGCTCGACCTCGAGGCGCAGGCCTTGCGCGACGATGAAGGCAACGAGCATCCGCTCACCGCGTCCGAATTCGGCCTGCTCAAGGTGTTCGCGGCCAATCCGAAACGCGTGCTGTCACGCGAGCGCCTGCTGGAATTGGCCAATGCCCGCGACAGCGAGGCCTTCGACCGCGCCGTCGACCTGCGAATCATGCGAATCCGCCGCAAGATCGAGCCGGATCCGACCAAACCGGCGGTGATCCGGACGATTCGTGGCGGCGGATATTTGTTCTCGCCCGTCGGCGACAAGGCCTGAGCGCAATTATCCGGAACGGGTAACACGCACCCCGCGAGTGAGTTCCCACTTACGAACGTAAACCGGGAAATGCGCTGCGCGCGGGAATCCAACTTCGCCGCGCTGGAATCCATCTAATTCAAATTGCTGTTGTTTTACGGTCGAATGTTTCGTCGCAAGCGCCGCGACGAAACAATTCTTTCGATCCAAGAAACCATTTTCCGTTTTTGGCGCAGACGTCCTGAAACCTACGCTGGCTATCAATCTGCCCAACGAAGCCGCCGAGGCGGTTTTTAACGGGAGCCAGTCATGCAGAACGTCATCGCCATCAACGCCGCGGGCCGCCAGGGCATTATCGCCGCCAGGGCCACCTCGGATGAAATGTTGCTGGAGGGCATCGCCAAGGGCAACCGGACCGCGATGCACACTTTGTATTCCCGTCACAATGTCCGGGTCTTCCGCTTCATCCTTCGCATGGTGCGCGACACCACCACCGCCGAGGACCTTGTCAGCCAGGTTTTCCTCGACGTCTGGCGCACCGCCGGCCAGTTCGAAGGCCGCGCCCAGGTCTCCACCTGGCTGCTCTCGATTGCCCGCTTCAAGGCGCTGACCGCGCTGCGCCAGCGCCGCCACGAGGACATCGACCAGGAAGACGTGCTCGAAATCGCCGACGACGCCGAGACCCCGGAAGCCGCTTTGGACCGCAGCCGGACCAGCGCCATCCTGCGCGCCTGCGTCGCCAAGCTGTCGCCGGCTCACCGCGAAATCATCAACCTCGTCTACTACCATGAGAAGTCGGTGGAAGAGGTCGGCGCCATCATCGGCATCCCGCAGAGCACGGTGAAAACCCGGATGTTCTATGCCCGCAAGCAGCTGGCCGACCTGCTCAAGGGCGCCGGTGTCGACAGCCTGGCGGCATAATTCGTGTCCACGAAACAAATGAAACAATCGGCGACATCAGCCGGAAAAGATCCGCTGCTACACCGATGATCAGCAACGCCGAACGAGGAGTGAGAACCATGCTGAAACCGTCTTTCCGCTTCTTCATCATCCCGCTCGGTGCAATTTGCACCCTGGCTTCAATGTCCGCCCAGAACACCGCTCCCCGCGCCCAGCGCGACGGCGGCGCGATGGTGGTTCACCAGCAAGTGATCGATTGCAGCAACAAGAATCCCGCGGATGTCTGCGTAATCACCTATGACGGCGAGACCAGCGCCCGCTGAACCTTCCAATTTTCAGACCATTTTCTTAAACCTCCCAGACCTCCATCGACCCGGACGGGATGCCCCCCTTCCGGGTCGTTTTGCGTTCGGGGGGCATCTTGCGGAGCCCACCGCCCCCAAAAATTCTGCTTGGCGACGCGCCCGGACAGCCCTACCTCTGCAAAAGTGCCCCCCGGGCATCGCGCCGTGGCGATGTTCGCGTGGAGGCGGTCATGATAGACCCTGTCCAAACTGACGGATGGCATCAATGTTCGAAGGCTGGGACGCCGTGGTGTTGGCCCGGGCGCAGTTCGCGTTCACGATGTCATTCCACATCGTGTTTCCGGCGTTCTCGATCGGGCTGGCGAGCTATCTCGCCGTGCTCGAAGCGCTGTGGCTGTGGACCGGGCGCGAGGTCTTCATCAATCTGTTCAATTACTGGCTGAAGATCTTCGCCGTCGCCTTCGGCATGGGCGTGGTGTCGGGCGTGGTGATGTCCTACCAGTTCGGCACCAACTGGTCGGCGTTCTCCGACAAGACCGGCCCGGTGATCGGCCCGCTGATGGCCTATGAGGTGCTCACCGCGTTCTTTCTCGAGGCCGGCTTTCTCGGCGTCATGCTGTTCGGCCTCGAGCGGGTCGGCCACCGGCTGCATTTCCTCGCCACCCTGATGGTCGCGACCGGCACGCTGATCTCGGCATTCTGGATCCTGTCGGCCAATTCCTGGATGCAGACCCCCGCCGGCTATGCCGTCAACGCCGATGGGCAGTTCGTCGCCGCCGACTGGCTGAAGGTGATCTTCAACCCGTCATTCCCCTATCGTTTGGTGCACATGGTGCTGGCGGCCTACCTCACCACCTCGCTGGTGGTCGGCGCGGTCGGCGCGTATCATCTGCTGCGCGACCAGCACCTGGCCGGCCCCCGCGTGATGTTTTCCATGGCGATGTGGATGGCGACGCTGGTGGCGCCGGTGCAGATTCTCGCCGGCGACCAGCATGGCCTCAACACGCTGGAACATCAGCCGGCCAAGGTGATGGCGATGGAGGGCCACTACCAGAGCCATCCGAACGGCGCGCCGCTGATCCTGTTCGGGCTGCCGAGCCAGAGCGAAGCCAAAGTAAAATACGCCATCGAAGTGCCAAAACTGTCATCGCTGATTCTCAAGCATTCGCTGGATGCGCCGCTGGCCGGTCTCGACACCGTGCCGCGGGAGAACTGGCCGCCGGTGCCGATCACCTTCTGGTCGTTCCGGGTCATGGTCGGGCTGGGCTTTTTGATGTTGGCTCTCGGCCTGCTCAGCCTCGTGATGCGCTGGCGCGGCCAGCTCTATCAATCGCGCTTGCTGCACGTCTTTGCGATGACCATGGGCCCCGCCGGTTTTGTCGCGGTGCTGGCAGGCTGGATCACCACCGAGACCGGGCGGCAGCCCTTCACCGTGTTCGGATTGCTGCGAACGGTCGATGCCGCGTCGCCGCTGGCGGCGCCGGCGGTGGGATCGTCGCTGATCGCCTTCATCATCGTCTATTTCGCGGTGTTCACCGCCGGCGTCATCTACCTGCTGCGCCTGATGGCGGCACCGCCGCACCCCGGCGAAGAGGGACCGCGCGCCGACGTGCCGACCCGGGCCGCCGGCATCGCGCCGGCCCCCGCCGCGGCAGCCTATGGAGGCGGCGCATGATCGGCGTTTTCGACCTCAGTGTGGTCTGGGCTTTCATCATCGCCTTCGCGGTGTTCGTCTATGTGGTGATGGATGGATTCGACCTCGGCCTCGGCCTGTTGTTTCCGCTGTTTCCGCACAAGGCCGACCGCGACGTCATCATGAACAGCGTGGCGCCGGTGTGGGACGGCAACGAGACCTGGCTGGTGCTCGGCGGCGGCGGACTCATGGAGGCGTTTCCGCTGGCCTATGCGGTGCTGATGCCGGCGCTGTACACCCCGATCATCGCCATGCTGCTCGGCCTGGTGTTTCGCGGCGTCGCCTTCGAATTTCGCTGGCGAACCACGCGCGAGCGAAACCTGTGGGACATCGCCTTCATCGGCGGCTCGCTGCTGGCCACGCTGGCGCAGGGCATTGCGCTCGGCGCGATCCTGCAGGGCGTTCATGTCAACGGGCGCCATTACGGCGGCGGCTGGTGGGACTGGCTGACACCCTTCAGCCTCCTGACCGGCATCGCGCTGGTGGCAGGCTACGGACTGCTCGGCGCCACATGGCTGGTGATGAAAACCGAGGGCGAGTTGCGCGACCGCGCCTATCATTTGAGCTGGTGGCTGCTGTTCGCCATGCTCGGCGCCATGGCCGTGGTCAGCCTGGCGACGCCGTTTCTCGACGTCGAATATGCGCGGCGCTGGTTCGCCTGGCCGAATATTCTGCTGACGGCGCCGGTGCCGATCGCCGTCGCCGGCGTGACGTTCATGCTGTTGCGCAGCCTGGCCAATAAGCAGGATTACCGGCCGTTCTTCCTGTCGCTGGCGCTGTTCGCGTTGTCCTACGCCGGCCTCGGCATCAGCATGTGGCCCTATATCGTGCCGCGCAGCATCACCATCTGGCAGGCGGCGTCCCCCGAAAACAGCCAGATCTTCATGCTGGTCGGCGTCGTCGGGCTGGTGCCGATCATCCTGGCCTATACGTCCTGGAATTACTGGGTGTTTCGCGGCAAGGTCCGTGCCGGGAGCGGCTACCATTGACGGAGCCGGCGCAGAAGCCGCGCCCGCTGGCGCAGCGGCTTGCGTGGTTCGTCGCCTTGTGGCTCGGCGGCGTCGGCACGGTGGCCATTATCGCCTATGGATTGCGGCTGTGGATCGCGCCGAAATGACCGTCACCACATCTTCAGACTTCACCGCGGAACCGCATCTTCAAAAAACCGTAAACATTGCAGCACCATGGCGGTGGCCGCAGCATCGACCGCTTGTCAGGGCGCCAGTGCTGCGATTTTGATGGTTCCAAGATTTGGCAAATCGCGATAGACAGCTGTCGCATGCCACGGGGAGAGCTTTTGATGATCGCATTTCGTCGCCTGATCCGGCTTTCGTTCGTGGTCGCCGCCGGTCTCACCTTTTCAGCCTCGCAAAGCTTCGCTCAAAAGCCCGATGTCGGCGATCAGCCTGGGCTCATTGCCGACGATTCGGTGCAGCTGGAGCCGGAATTCCAGCGCACCATGGTGCTGTATCGAACCACCGAAGCGCCCGGCACGATCATCGTCCAAACCTCGGAGCGTCATCTCTATGTGGTGCAAGGCAATGGCCGTGCGCTGCGCTATGGCATCGGGGTCGGGCGCGACGGCTTTCAGTGGCAGGGGCTGGTGAAGATCTCGCGCAAGGCGGAATGGCCGGACTGGACGCCGCCGCCGGAAATGATCGAGCGCCAGCCTTATCTGCCGCGTTTCATGGCCGGCGGGCCAGGCAATCCGCTCGGCGCCCGCGCGCTCTATCTCGGCGCCACCGTCTACCGCATCCATGGCACCAACCGGCCGGATACGATCGGCACCGCCGTCTCATCCGGCTGCTTCCGGCTGGTCAATTCCGACGTCGCCGACCTCTACGACCGCGTCCCCGTCGGCACCAAGGTCATCATTCGGCAGAAGCCCGAACTCTGACCGCGCTCAACCTGACGCTTTTCAAGACCTAAAACATTTTTCCCATTTCTGGTGAGACCCATCATGCTGATGAAGCGTACCTTTCAAACCGGGCTGGCGATCGGCCTGGTGGTTGCCGCAGCCGTGGCCGCCGCCGCCATCACCTATGAGCGCTATGACACCAAGACCCTGAAGCGAACGGTGCGACGCGACGCCGTATTGTGCGGCGTCAACACCGGCCTGCCGGGCTTCTCGATCCCCGACGACAAGGGCAACTGGACCGGATTCGATGTCGATTTCTGCCGCGCCATCGCGGCGGCTGTATTCAACGATCCCGCCAAGGTGAAATTCGTGGCGCTCGACGCCAACGAGCGTTTCAAGGAGCTGCAGAACCGCAAGGTCGACGTGCTGGCCCGCAATTCGACCTGGAGCATGTCCCGCGAGACGAATTATGACCTCTATTTTCCAGCCGTCGCCTATTATGACGGCGAAGGCTTCATGATCCCGAAGTCGCGCAACATCGATTCCGCGCTCGAGCTCGACGGCAGCAAGGTTTGCGTGCAGGACGGCACCACCACGCGGCTCAACCTCGCCGACTATTTCCGCGCCAACAACATCAAGTACACGGAGATGAAATTCGCCAAGCTGGACGAGGTCATCAAGGCCTATGAGAGCGGCCAGTG
>JAQGJF010000212.1 GCA_028290765.1 Tardiphaga sp. | reverse complement strand
TTGGCGGCGTCCGTTGCGATCGCAATGGCAAACAGCAGGACCACCCCGCAAAGCAGAAGGCCGCGTCGCTGGAAGACGCCCAGCCAGATGCTGATGGCCAGCACGATGTAGACGCTGATCTCATGTGGCACGGTCCAGAGCGACCCGTTAACATAATCGCTGTACGGATTGCTTTTGAAGACGCCGGGAAGTTCATACTGGATCCAGCCGAACGCATTGAGAAAATAGCGATAAAACTGAACGTCGGTGAAGTAGGTCGAAAGTGGGACAGCCGTGACGAGGGGCCCGAGCAGCAGCGCGCACAGGACAATTTCCACGGCAAGCGCGGGAACGATGCGAAGCGCGCGATTGGCGATGAAGTCGCGCAGCGACAGATTCTCCGCGCTGCCCGCAACCAGAAACCCGCTCAACGCGAAAAACAGCGGAACGATCGCGGTCGTAAACGCCCATGCCGGTAGCGGCAGCGACGGAAACAGCGGAAGCAGATCGAGATCCGGACCGGCGTTCCGCCATAATGAGCAATGGATGAACAGGACCGAAAACGCCAGGACGAGGCGAAGGGCATCGAAGCCCGGTCCGACTCCGCCCTGTTCGCGCAGGGCCTGACCGATCGACCGCATGTATCTCTCCAACTCGACTGCATTCGCTGCGTTTCAGCATAGCTGCGCAGGATGCATCGAACAGCGGGGAGTTAATTTAACATTAACGGTTTGCGACTGCGCATGACTACGCAATCGAGTCGCAACTTTGTTAAGGCTGATCCTTGATCCCCCGTCCGGATCGGTACCTTTTTACAATTTTCTCGATATTTTGCTGCTATTCCTCAGGACAGGTTTGGCGCCGTTCCAAGCGGTCTGATGAAGCGGATAAACCTTATTCTTCTGGAGATTTATTCATGCGTGATCGTGTGCGCACTATTATTGGCTCGATGAACCTCTTGCCGGTTCCGATCGACGGTCTGTCGGACCAGGATAGTCTGTTCGATGCAGGCATGACGTCGTTTGGCTCCGTTCAGCTCATGCTGGCGGTCGAAGAAGCGTTCGACATCGAGTTTCCGAACAGCCTGTTGACCCGCAAGACATTCGCGACGGTCGGCGGGTTGACGGCCGCGGTCGAGCAGCTTGCCACTGTGAAGGTCTGATCATGGCCACCAACGCGGTACTGGAGAGTGATGTCGCGCTCGATGCCGCGACATGGCGTGACGCCATGCGTCGGATTGCAGCCGATGTGGCCGGCCCGAATGCCGAAGCCGCCGACCGAACCGCCACTTTCCCGTCGCAGACCTTTGCGGCGTTGCGACGCGACGGCATGCTGGGTCTCATGGTTCCGAAGAGTCTCGGCGGCCGGGAATTGGGCCTGCGCAAGATCGCCGATCTGTGCGCGATCCTTGCCGGTGCCTGCGGCGCCAGCGGCATGGTCTACGCGATGCACCAGATCAAACTGTCCAGTCTGGTCGCCCATGGCATGCAGACCGAATGGCACCGCGCACTGATGCGCGATATTGCCAGCAAGCAGTTGCTGATTGCGTCGTCGACCACGGAAGCCGGAATCGGCGGCGATCTGCGAATATCGAACTGCGCCGTGCTGGTCGATGGCGATCACGTCACTTTGACGAAGCAGGCCAGCGTTCTCTCTTACGCGACGGAAGCCGATATCATCATGGCGACGGCGCGGCGAGGGCCGGATTCCGCCGGATCGGACCAGGTGCTGATTGCGCTCCGGCGCGACGATTATGAACTGACGCGGACCAGCGAGTGGAACACGCTGGGCATGCGCGCGACATGTTCGGAAGGCTATCTGTTGACCGCGAAAGCGGCGGCCGAGCAGGTCTTTCCCAAGCCGTTTCACGAGATTGCCGTCCAATCGATGCTCGCGACCGCGCATGTTCTGTGGAGCAGCGTGTGGTTCGGCATTGCCGCCGATGCATTATCGCGGGCTCACGCATCGGTTCGCGCCACCGCGCGCCGGATGCCGGTGGATTTTGCCGGACCGCTTCCCGGTGCCGCGCGACTGGCCGAGGCGACCGCGAAACTGCAGACCTTCAAATCCACCCTCGTCGCTCACATCGAACGCTTCGAGGCCGCCAAGCACGATGATGATGATCTCAATTCGATCAATTTCGCGATCGAAATGAACAACCTCAAGGTCGTCACATCGACCATGGCCGTCGATGTCGTGCGCGAGGCGCTGATGGTGGCCGGCATCGCCGGCTATCGCAACGATGGTCCGTTCTCGGTCGGCCGACATCTGAGGGATGTGCTGTCCGCGCCGCTGATGGTGGCGAACGATCGCATCTTGTCCAATACCGCGGGCCTGGTGGTTGCCAGCCGGTTTGATTCAGGTCTGGAGTAATCTGATGAATGCACCCGTCAAACCCGTGCAGAGTCCGGAAGCGTTTCTCAACGCCCTGTTCGATGAATCGATCCTGATCAGGACCGGCGTCGACGGCCTGTATGGCCGCGCCGGGGTGTTCGAGGAAGTCATCGACGGCTTCGAGGCCGCGGTGACCAGAATAGCGGTCGGCGATCGCGCCACCCGTATCCATTTCCCGCCGGGTATGCCGCGCAAGAACCTGGAGAAGGCCGGCTACCTCAAGAGCTTCCCGCAACTGGCCGGCTGCGTTCACTCCTTCATGGGCGATACCGCGGACCATGCCAAACTGGTCGGAATGATCGAGCAGGGGCAGGACTGGACCGAGATGCAGGACGCAACGGAAGTCGCGCTGACGCCGGCCGCCTGCTATCCGCTTTACCCGACGGTTGCGGCGGAAGGCCCCGTTCCCGAAGGCGGTCGCCTGTTCGACCTCAAATCATATTGTTTCCGCCACGAGCCGTCGAAAGATCCGGCCCGGATGCAGCTGTTCCGGATGCGCGAATTCGTGCGGATCGGCACCGCCGATGAAGTGACGGAATTCCGTGCCACATGGCTGGACCGCGGCGAAAAGCTGATCGCGTCGTTGGGGCTGCCCTGCGTGATCGATATTGCGAACGACCCCTTCTTCGGCCGCACCGGCAAGGTCATGGCGTCGAACCAGCGGGAACAGGGGCTCAAATTCGAATTGCTGATCCCGGTCGCCAGCGACGAAACGCCGACCGCGTGCCTGTCTTTCAATTATCACCAGAACCACTTCGGCAGCCTGTGGGGCATGCAGCTCGCCAATGGCGATGTCGCGCATTCGGCCTGCGTCGGCTTTGGCCTGGAGCGGACCGCGCTTGCGCTGTTCAGGCACCACGGCACGGCGGTCGATCGATGGCCGGACGAGGTCCGCCGCGTCTTGTGGGGGTGAGCCTTGCTGCCGCCCATCGTTATCGACGGTCCTGATCCTGCCGCCTACACCAGGCATCTGCTGCACAACCAGACGCGGGATTGGGCTGAGACCAACTGCTATGTCGATCTCCTGATCGAGGTGTTGGCGCAACGTGGCGAAGACCCGCGAGCCGCGCTCGGCTTCACCGTGGCGCAGGACTTCGAGGGGGATCAGTTCACCTTCTTCAAGTTCCCCGCGGCGGATATTGCGACGCTCTACGGCGTCGAGATCCTCGAACTGGCGATCTACGACCGCCTCGAAGACCACCTGCGCACGCAAATCGGGCGGGGCAGGCTGCCACTGGTCGAAGTCGATTCATTCTATCTGCCGGACACGAGAGGCGTCAGCTATCGCGCCACGCATGGCAAGACCACGATCGGCGTCAATCGCCTGGATTCGGACAACCGACGCCTCGATTACTTCCACAATTCCGGGTATTTTCGCCTCGAGGCCGAGGATTTCGACGCGCTGTTGCGTCCCTCGGAGGCCGGTGGCCTGCCGCTGTTTCCTTATGTCGAGTTCCTGAAATTCGGCAAGGCGCGCCCGGCATTCGAACAGGTCGAGATCGCCCGCGGGCTGCTCGAGCGGCATCTGGCTCGCCGCCCGCCACAAAATCCGTTCCGGGCCTGGGGCGAGACCCTCGAGCGCAACGTGGCGCGGCTGGCGAGCGAGCCGGTCGAGTGGTTTCACCGCTACGCGTTCAACACGCTGCGCCAGGCCGGGGCGAATTTCGAATTGCTGGCTTCCCATATGGCCTGGCTCCAGCAGCACGGCGATGGCGGGCTGGAGCGATCGAAATTGGCCGCGCAATCGATTTCGCAGAACGCCAAACTGATGCAGTTCCAGCTTGCGCGCGCCGCCGTGCGGAAAAAGAGTCCCAGTTTTGCCGAGGCCATCGATCAGATGGCCGCCGATTACGACACCGTCCTCGGCGGGTTGCAAAACAGATTTGCCGTCACCGGCGCGGCAGCCTGACGGATCCCATGACTGATATTTGCGCCATGACCGGACGGCAGGTGCAATCGCTCACGGCCGGGTGGGAACTGGCACTCTCGCCGCCTCAGGCGTGGCAAGAACCGAGTCACTTGACCGAGGCGGCCTGGCTGCCGGCGCTGGTCCCGGGGACCGCCGCCGGCGCGTTGCGGGCGCTCGGGCAATGGAGCTTCGACGACCCGCTGCCGCTGCACGACAAGGACGTCTGGTACCGCGTGCGGATAAGCGGGCAGGGGCGACGCATTCTGCGCTTCGAGGGGCTCGCGACATTTGCCGAGGTTTTTCTGGACGGCCGGCTGATCCTCAAAAGCAGCTCGATGTTCGAGCCTTATGAGGGCGAGGTCACGCTCGATGGCGAGCCATGGCTTCATATCGCGTTTCGCAGTCTCCAGACCATTCTTGCTGGTGTCCGCGGGCCGCGGGCGCGCTGGAAGACGATGATGATCGAGGAGCCGCGGCTGCGCTTCCTGCGCACCACGCTGATCGGCCACATGCCCGGCTGGTGTCCCCCGGTCGATGTCGTCGGTCCCTATCGCGCTGTCCTGCTGATCGACGAAGGACCGGTCCGCGCACATGACATCGATCTGCGCACTGGGGTCGAGAGTACGGACGGCGTGGTTTCACTCGCGCTGGATCTTTCAGGTGTTCCGCAGGGTGTGACGCCGATTCTGCGGTGTGCCGGCGTTGTTGCCGAACTCGCGCCAAATGGATCCAAGGCAGATGGATCCAGAAATTGGCAAGGCTCGCTTCGCATCCCCGACGTGGAATTGTGGTGGCCGCACACCCACGGCCATCCCGCGCTCCATGCGGTCGCCGTCGACATCGGCGATACCCACATCGATCTCGGCCATGTCGGATTCCGCACCATCGAAATCGATCGTGGACCGGATGGCGGCGGCTTCGCCCTGCAGGTGAATGGCGTGCGGATGTTTTGCCGGGGAGCGTGCTGGACCCCCCTGGACATCGTCAATCTGCAGGCCCCCGAAATGGACTACGAGCGCGAGCTCGGCCTCATGCAGAGCGCCGGCCTCAACATGGTCCGGCTCAGCGGCACGATGCAGTATGAGGCGCCCGAGTTCTACCGAACCTGCGATGCGTTGGGCATCCTGGTCTGGCAGGATGCCATGCTGGCCAATTTCGACTACCCTTCGGACGCGCCCTTCGTCGACATCATCCGCAGCGAGATCACGGCCTTCATTCGACGGCTTGGCGCATCGCCGTCACTGGCGGTGTTCTGCGGCGGCAGCGAAGTCGGCCAGCAGGCCGCCATGATGGGACTTCCGCGCGAGAAGCGCGACGTACTCCTAGCCGAGACCGTCATCCCCGAGGTCCTGGCGCAATGGTCCGAGGTCGTCTATGTGCCGGGCTCGCCGTCAGGAGGCTCGCTGCCGTTTGTATCTGAAGCCGGACCGTCGCATTATTACGGAGTCGGCGCCTATCTGCGGCCGCTGGAAGACGCGCGCCGCGCCAATGTCCGCTTCGCGTCCGAATGCCTTGCCTTCGCCAACCTGCCGGACGATCGCATGTTGTCGACCCATAAGCTCGATCCGGGCACGGACACGACGCGCTGGCTGGCGCGGGTCCCGCGCGACGGCGGCGCATCCTGGGATTTCGAAGACGTGCGCGAGCACTATCTCACCGCGCTCTGGGGTGAAAACGGCCGCGGCCTGCGCGAGACCGATCCGGCGCGCTGGCGCGGCCTCTCGCGCGCGATCACGGCCGAGATCGTCGAGCGCACGCTGGATGAATGGCGGCGCCCGGCGTCGACCACGGCCGGTGCGCTTTTGTGGCTGTGGCGCGATCTGTGGCCCGGCGCCGGCTGGGGGCTGCTGGATTCGGACGGGCGGCCGAAATCAGCCTTCCATGCGCTGCGCCGCGCCGCATGGCCGCTGCGGCTTTCCATCACCGATGAGGGCACCAACGGACTCTATCTGCATCTCGTCAACGACAGCCCGCGCGCCGTTTCCGGCAAACTCGTGCTGCGCTGCCTTCGGGACGGCAAGACGCCCGTGATCGAGGCCGCGCGTGAAGTGACCGTCGGACCGCATTCGGGATTGTCACTCGGATCATTCGAACTGTTCGATTGTTTTTTCGATGCCGGCCATTGCTACAGGTTCGGGCCCGCCGCTCATGACGTGGTGCATGCAACGTTCGACAGCGCGGAAGCCGACCAGCAGACGGAAGCCTTTCACTTTCTCGCGCCACCGAAGTCTGGACCCGATCAAATCATCAACGTGGCGCTCGGCCACGACCGTGACGGATTCTTCGTGAAGCTCCACGCTGAGACGACCATGCGATTCATTGAAATCACGGACGATCACTTTGTCCCTGAAGACAATTATTTCCATCTCGCTCCAGACGCGACCAGGATCGTCAGGTTGAGGCCCTCCCGGAGCTCGATTGCGGCCGACTGTCCTTCAGGTCATGTCCGCGCGCTCAATGGGTCTGGCCAGAGCCATTATTGATTGGCGGGCTGAGTGCGAGATGGCCGCTGCAAGGGCGCTCATGTTGCGCTGCCGCATGCCTCAAATCCGTGCACTGGCCCGTAATCGTCCGAACTAGCCGGATTCGGGTCATTGAG
>JAQGJF010000147.1 GCA_028290765.1 Tardiphaga sp. | reverse complement strand
ATCAATGCCGATATGGGAAACGCCGCAGTGGTCCTTTCCTCCGGAACCAGACGCGCGCTGAAGCTGGACGCAACCTGTGCAAAACTAATTTCATCTTCGCTGGATTGGTCCAGTGCGATGTGGTGTTTTGGCTAAAGTGAATTGCTTCGCTCAGAACCCGTCCGCAGACATGCGCGGCGGTTTTTTGTTGAGCGCGCCGTTATTAGTCTTCTTCTATGCGGATGCCTGCCTCGCTCAGGGCGTTCATCACACGTTCAATATCTTCAGGTTTTATTTTTTCGGGATCGCATATTGCGTTCAACTGCTCGAAAGTGATCGTACCGTTGCGGTCTCCGATCTCAAGCGCCTTACGGATGGTGTCCTCGACGCCCATGGAACTCTCTCCTGGATTAGTGCCTGTTCGCCAACGAGGAAGCCAGGCCAGAGCGAATCAAACCACAATATGGGGATGGTGGACCGCTTGCGAAACCCATCAGCCGCCGGTGATGGGATGATGGGTTTCGCTTCCGCCTTCGCTCGTTGAGCTTCGGCGGACGGAGGCGCTCTACCCATCCTACGATTGCTCTTGCGCGGCATCTCGAAGGATGGCTCCAACGCACAGACTCGCTGCCCTTGGTTCGAGACGGCGCTGAAGAAGCGCCTCCTCACCATGAGGTTTCCTTTGTGGGTCACGCCATTCTACGGGCCGCAGCCTGTGCAAAACTAACTTTCCACATCAATTGACTGGTCCAGTGCGATGTGGTGTTTTGGTCAAAGTGAATTGCTTCGCTCAAAGCCCGCCCGCCAACATGCGTGGCGGGTTTTTGCGTTGTGTGGCGAGATCCGTAGCTCGCATGAGCGACGCGATATGCGGGACCAACCCGGATATCGCTCCGCTCATCCGGGCTACACCGCTAACTCCGTCATTGCGAGAAGCTCTTGCGACGAAGCAATCCAGCCTTTCTTCCTTGGCCCCTGGATTGCTTCGCTTCGCTCGCAATGACGTTGCGAGGACGAAACTTCATCATCAGCACAGGGGTTACGGATTCCGGGTTCGCGCAAGAGCGCGTCCCGCGATGCGCAATTGCGCATCGGGAATGACGACGTTTGTTTTGAAACTAAGGATCATCATCATGACATCTCATCTTGCACGAGGCTTCCCATGAGAGGCCGACCGCCGATTTACACCGCCGAACTTGCCGAGCGGATCCTTGACGAGGTCCGCGCCGGGCGCACGCTCGCGGACGTGTGCCGCGATGACGAATTGCCGGCCGAGTGCACGGTGCGCAAATGGGTGCAGGACGATATCGAGGGTTTTGCCGCGCGCTACCGGCGTGCCCGCCAGGCCGGCCGATACGTCATTCCCGGCCAGTTGCGCTATACGCCGGAGATTGCCGAGCAGGTGACCGACGGACTGGCGAGCGGCCGGACGCTGGCGGAGGTCTGCAAGGATCCCGGCATGCCGAGCACCACTACGATCGCCCGCTGGGTCGCCGAAGACCGCGACGGTTTTGCCGGGCGTTATCGCCTCGCCCGGCAGATCGGGCATGGCCGGACCGGGCAGATCCCCTGGACCCAGGAACTCGAGGACGTGATCCTCGGCGAGTTGATGAGGGGTCGGATGCTGACCGATATCTGCCGCGACCCCGACATGCCCACCGTCATGTCGGTGCACAACTGGCGGACGCAGGATCGCGGCGGATTCGCGGCGCGCTACAGGGAGGCGCGGGACATCGGCTGCGAAACCATCGCGGACGAGGTGGTGGATATCGCCGACGACCGCAGCCAGGACTGGATCGTGCGGACCCACAAGGACGGCACCACCGACGCGTTCCTGGATCCCGAGCGGATCAGCCGCACGCGGACGCGGCTCGAGGCCCGACGCTGGCGGCTGTCGAAAATGCAGCCGCGCACCTATGGCGACCGGCCCGACCTCAACGCCGACCACGACAGCACCGACCCCTGGGCCGAGCTCCTCAAGGCCGTCGACGGCAAGACCCGGGGGCTGCCGAACAAACTGCGCAGGATCGAATGACCGTCCCGTTCGAAGTGGAAGATCAGTACTCCGACCCGTGGTGGCGGCTGAACAACCTCTATGCCATCACCGACAAGAACGGCCGGCGTGTCACCTTCACGATGAATACAGCGCAAGCGGCGCTGTTCGAGGAAATGCACCATCAGAACGTGATCCTGAAGGCGCGCCAGCGCGGCTTCACCACCTTCATCCAGCTCGTCATGCTGGATGCCTGCGTGTTCAACTCCGACATCCGCGCCGGCACCATCGCCCACACCTTGCCCGACGCCCAGGTGATCTTCCGCGACAAGATCCGGTTTCCCTACGACCATTTGCCCGACGGCCTCAAACATGCGCGGCCAGCTCGAAACGACAACGCGACGGAATTGCTGTTCCGCAATAATTCGAGCATCCGGGTCGGCGTGTCGCTGCGCTCCGGCACGCTGCAATACCTGCACATTTCCGAATACGGCAAGATCTGCGCGAAATTTCCCCAGAAGGCGCGCGAGGTGCGCTCCGGCGCGCTGAACACCGTGGACAAGGACGGCCTCGTGTTCGTCGAAAGCACCGCGGAGGGCCAGGATGGGCATTTCTTCGAACTGTGCCGGGCCGCGCGCACGCGCCAGAACACCGGCGAAGCGCTGACACCGATGGACTTCAAATTCCACTTCTCGCCCTGGCACGCGGACGAGGCCTATGCGCTGCCGGCCGGATCGGTGGCGATCCCGGGCGTGTATCTCGATTACTTCGCACGCCTCGGCGGAATAGGCATCCGACTCTCGCCGGAGCAGAAGGCCTGGTACGTCAAGAAGGCCGAGCAGCAGCAGGGCGACATGAAGCGGGAGTTTCCTTCGACGCCGGACGAGGCGTTCGAGGCCGCGATCGAGGGCGCCTATTACGCCGATCCGCTGGCGCGGATGGAAATGGACGGCCGGCTGACGACGCTGCCGATCGACAAGGGGATTCCGGTGATGACGAGCTGGGACCTCGGGCTCAACGACGCCACCTCGATCTGGTTCGTCCAGGTGGTGGGGCGCGAAATCCGCTGGGTGGATTATTACGAGAACTCGGGCTTCGGGCTCGAACATTATGTGCAGGAGATCCAGAAACGCCGCGAGCAGCACGGCTATAGTTTCGGCGCGCATTATTTCCCGCACGACGTCAACAATGGCGAGATCTCCAACGGCAAGAGCCGGTTCGATACTTTGGTGAGCCTCGGCGTCACGCCCACCGCGGTGCCGCGGGTGCAGAACATCAATGACGGCATCAACGCGGCGCGGCGCATGCTGGCAACGTCGCGGATCGATCCGGTCCGCTGCGACCGCGGCCTGAAGTGCCTGCGCAACTACCGCAAGGAATGGGACGAGGACCGGGCGACATTTCGCGACCGGCCGTTCCACAACTGGGCCTCGCACGGCGCGGATTCGTTCCGGAATTTCGCGCAAGGGTTCGTCGAGCCGGAGATCGTGCGCCCGCGGGGGCCATATCGGAGGCGATCGGGTGGCGGCGGGACGTGGGAGTCGGCGTGAACATCCCCTTCGTCATTCCGGGACGCGCTCTTCGCGCGGGCCCGGAATCCATAACCCCAGTGTCAGTTTGAAATCCCGGGATACAAATCCACCCAGCCCGGGTTTTGCTCTTCAATCAGACGGATCTTCCAGTCACGGCGCCATTTCTTCAGCTCTTTTTCGCGCGTGATCGCGCTGTACGCATCATCGTAGATCTCGAACCAGACCAGTTTGTCGACACCGTAGCGCGATGTGAAGCCATCGACTGCCTTGGTCCGGTGTTCGTAGCCACGTCGCACGATGTCCTTGGTCACGCCAAGATACAGCGTACCGTGCTTTTTGCTGGCGAGCAGATAGACGTAGAATGCCATCACGAGCACTGGGGTTATGGATTCCGGGCTCGCGCGAAGAGCGCGCCCCGGAATGACGGTGGGGAAATTTGTGCATGCTCCAACTGACTCCGCAATAGGCCACGACAACTCCCTGAACCGGTGCTAATCGACTTGGGGATCAACAAGGAAGCAACGCGATGGGCGGCCTATCACATCCCAG